>JANOVQ010000025.1:0-2926 GCA_031417495.1 Pseudomonadota bacterium
GGCGACCAGCCTCGAAGTGTTCGGGGGGTACATCCACACTTACAAATTCGGCGAGGCGGTCGAGGATAAAGTGGTGCTGGATTTGGTCTATGAGGCCCGCGATATCGAGCAAGGCCTCGGTGCGCAGGACAGGATCGACGCCTGGTTCGAGGCCAAGACCCAAGGCTTGAACGACTGGCAGAAGGCGGCGCTGCGCGAACAATGGGGCACTTTGCAGAAGGTGCTCAGCTCGCGCTCACGCATGGAGCGCGTGGTGGCCGACATTGTGTTTGACTTCGGGGTGCAGCCACGTCTTAGCAGTGAACGTGGGAATGCGATGCTGGTGGCTTCAAGCATCTACGAAGCCAGCAAATACTTCGAACTGTTTCAGCGGCCGGCGACGGGCTTGCGGGATAAGTGCGCGATCATTACCTCCTACAACCCGCAAACCAAGGACATCACCCTGGAGGACACCGGCGCGAATACCGAGACCGAAAAGCAATTCCTCTACCACACCTACACCGCGTTGCTCACAGATATCCAGCCAAAGCCGGGCAAAAGCAAAACTGAAACCTACGAAGACGACGCCAAGGCATTGTTCATCGCGCAGCCGGCAAACATGAAATTGTTGATCGTGGTGGACAAACTGCTCACCGGCTTTGACGCGCCGCCCTGCACCTATCTCTACATCGATAAGTCGATGCAGGACCATGGCTTGTTTCAGGCGATCTGCCGCACGAACCGGCTCGACGGGGAAGACAAGCTCTTTGGCCACATCGTGGACTACAAGGACTTGTTCAAGAAGCTGGTGAATGACGAGGGCACCGGGGCGCTGCAGGTGTATACCGCCGAACTGGATCACACCGCAGGTGGCGCGAGCCCCGAGGTGCTCATGCAGGACCGCCTGAAGACCGGACAGGCGCGGCTGGATGAGGCGCTGGAAGCAGTCGCATTGCTCTGCGACCCTGTGCAACCGCCGAGGGGTGAGTTAGAACACATCCATTACTTCTGTGGCAACACAGAGCTGGCCGACGATCTCAAAACGCATGAGCCCCAACGAGTGGCGCTTTACAAAGCCACCGCCGCACTGGTGCGCGCCTATTCGAACATCGCCAACGATTTGCCACGGGCGGGTTACAGCGAAATACAAATCAGCCAGATCAAGCGGGACCTGGACCGCTACCTGAAGCTCCGCGAGATCATCCGGCATGCCAGTAACGAGACCATCGACCTCAAGGCTTACGAGGCCGACATGCGGCATCTCATCGATACCTATATCGAAGCGAAGGCACCGCGCAAGATTTCTGACATCGACGACATCGGGCTGCTGGCGCTTATTTCGAAGTCCGGCATGGCGGACGCCATCAACAGCCTGCCGGAGGGCATCAAAGGCAATCAGGCCGCAGTCGCGGAAACCATCGCCAACAATGTTCGCAGCACAATTATCAAAGAACACCTGAACGACCCGGCGTTCTACGACAAGATGTCCGCGGTGCTCCGGGAGATCCTCGCGGACCTCCGGGCGCAGCGAATCGAATACGAAGAGTTCTTGAAACGGATGGCTGAGGTGGCCAGGCAGGTGCAGACCGGGACGGCGGACGATACGCCAGAGCCGCTGAGGAAGAGTGCTGGCCTGCGCGCGATCTACAACCAACTCGTGCGGGATCTGGCATTGGCTGCCGAAGGTTCCGTGGCTACGCCTGTCCCAGCCTATGGGGACAGAGAACCGGGTTCAGCGCTCGATCTGGCATTACGCTTGGATACGGCCATCCGGGCACGACGACCGGATGGCTGGCGTGGCGCGCTGCCCAAGGAGCGCGAGATTAAGAGAATTATTTATGAATTCGTGAACGATACCGACATGGTGGAACGGTTGTTCCTGATCGTCTCGGCGCAACGGGAGTATTGATGAACGCGCAGGTTCGCCTGGGTGAGATTGCGGTGAATGTGGTGCGCAAGAACATCAAGAACGTCCATCTCAGTGTGTACCCGCCGTTGGGTAAGGTACGGATCGCGGCACCGGCCCACATGAGCCTCGATACTATTCGCGTCTTCGCCATCTCAAAGTTGAGTTGGATAAAACAGCAGCAAAGAAAGTTGCGCGCACAGGATCGGGAGACGCCGCGAGAATACCTGAACCGAGAAAGTCATTACGTGTGGGGGAAACGCTACCTGCTCAAGATAATCCTTGAAGATTCAGCGCCGGAGGTAAGCCTAAGCCACAGCCAGCTCCTGCTGCGGGTACGCCCAGACGCGAGTCAGGAGACGAAGCAGACAGCGGTTGCCCACTGGTATCGAGCACAGGTCAAGGAGGTCGCTGCTCGCGTGGTCGCGAAATGGGCGCCGCGCATGGGCGTGCAGGTTAATCACATTTACGTGCAGCAGATGAAAACAAAATGGGGGAGCTGTAATCCGACTCGCCGCCATATTCGCCTTAACACGGAACTAGCCATGAAGCCGCGCCGATGTCTCGAATACATCGTGGTGCATGAAATGGCCCACCTCATTGAGCCAACCCACAACACGCGCTTTGTCGCTCTGATGGATAAATTTTTGCCGAATTGGCAGTTACGACGAGAGCAGCTCAATCTGTTGCCGGTGCGGCATGCGGAGTGGGGATATTGAGGCGGCCTAAATGGCTTTCATGGAATTTCTGCCTCTTGGTCAGAGAGCGCCGCAGACATTGCAAACATCGAGCGATGTGTTGCAGCAATGGCCGTGCTTGTCCACAAGTGCAAGTCTTCTTATGAAGAGTTGACGCCAGCGTTACTTGCGGGAGGGATTGATTCGCGTGCGCTTGCTGCGCACGCTCACCCCTACGGGGCGCACTGCGTGCGTCCAAACTCGCTTCGCGAGTTTGTCGAACCGAGGGGTTCTCATCGAGACTCCCTCTCCGCCAAATAAGAAAGCCCCATCAAAGGGGCTTTCTTATTTGGCGGAGAGGGAG
>JANOVQ010000026.1:0-5503 GCA_031417495.1 Pseudomonadota bacterium
GATCGACGCCTCTTTCAAAGCGATGCGCGGCGTCTGTGTGCAATTTAGTTTTGCGCGCCGTTCGTGCGATCCGAACCGGGTCGAAATAGGCGCTCTCAAACAATATCCGCGAGGTGGACTTCTGCACCCCCGTCGCCTGCCCGCCCATGATTCCGGCCAAGGCGATCGGTACCGCGTGATCGGCAATCACCACCATATCGTCGTCGAGCTCGACGGTTGTCCCATCGAGTAAATTGAGTTTTTCGCCGTGGCACCCCGCGCGTACGCGAATCCCCCCCTTCAGCGAATCCAAATCAAACGCGTGCATCGGCTGCCCGATCGCAAGCATGACGTAGTTGGTGATATCGACGACTGGACTGATTGACCGTATGCCACATCGACGCAAGCGCTCTCTCATCCATAGCGGAGTCACGGCAGCGCAATTCACGCCTTCAATCACCCGTCCGACATAACGAGGGCAGGTCTCAGTTGCCACCAGTTCTATCGCTACGGCAGAAGAAGTTTCGGCGACAACCGGAAGCGAAGGAGTGTCCCGCGCGCGACTTGATTCAACCGCTGCGATCTCGCGCGCGACCCCTAACAACGACAGGCAATCACCGCGATTTGGGGTTAGGTTCAATTCGATAACTGAATCAGACGTGGGCACATGAACACTTAGATTGTCACCAACCTTGGTGGCGTCTGGCAGCTCAAGAAGGCCCGAATCATCGTCACCGAGCCCAAGCTCACGCGCCGAGCACAACATCCCGTTCGACGGTTCGCCGCGGATCTCTGTCGCAGTGACCACCTTACCGTCCGCAATTTCCGCGCCGGGCAATGCGAGGCAAGAGACCAACCCAACACGCGCATTCGGCGCGCCGCAGATAATCTGGTGGCGACCATGACGGCCGGCATCGACCTGGCAAACCACGAGCCGCTCTGCATGCGGATGTCTCTGTACCTCTAATAGTCTCGCCGTGACAACGTTCTCAAGCGAGTACTGAACACCGTCACAGGCCTCAACCTCCAGACCTGACATGGTGAGCGCCTCGCAAAGTACCTCAAGTGGGCGCGTAAGCGGAACAAACTCTGAGAGCCATTCAATATTGAGTTTCATTGCGGGAAATTCACCAAGCAGGACTAAATCTACTTATGCAAATTGCTGGAGGAATTGCAGATCGTTCTCAAAGAATAGCCGCAAATCGTTTACTCCGTAGCGCAACATCGCGAGCCGCTCAACGCCTAAGCCAAACGCGAAGCCTCGATAGCGTTCACTGTCGATGCCAACATTCTGTAGCACATTGGGATGAACCATCCCGCAACCAAGCACTTCGAGCCAGCCTGTCAGGCCGTGAGCCGATGGCAGTTTGATGTCTACTTCGGCAGACGGCTCAGTGAAGGGGAAATAGGACGGTCTAAAGCGAATTTGCAAGTCCTGTGTGGCAAAAAAAGCGCGCAGAAACTGATGCAACAGTCCTTTGAGATCGGCCATCGACACGGTCTCATCCACCAACAAACCTTCAACCTGATGAAACATTGGTGAATGCGTTTGATCGTAATCGCAACGATACACGCGACCCGGCGCTATTATTCTGAACGGAGGAGCGCGCTCTTCCATCACTCGAATCTGCACTGGCGAGGTATGCGTTCGAAGCAAGCGACCGTCGGGGAAGTAGAAAGTGTCGTGCATTGCGCGCGCTGGGTGGTGTGAGGGGATGCTTAGCGCTTCAAAATTATGGTAATCATCCTCAATCTCGGGACCTTCAACGACCTCAAATCCCGCCCGCGCAAATATTTTCTCGATCTCTCGCAAGGCCAAGGTGATTGGATGCAAGCCACCGCGGCGTTGACCGCGCCCGGGTAGCGTCACATCAATACTGGAAGCTGCAGCCGCCGATACTGCACCTTCCTCCAACGCCTCGCGCCGGGCAGCAAGCGCATCTGTTATGGCTTGCTTGAGCGAATTGATCTCGTTGCCTGCGCGCGGTCGCTGGTCTGGTGGCAGCGCTCCAAGCCCTTTCAAGAGTTCGGTCACGACACCTTTTTTTCCGAGGTATTTAACCCGCACTCCGTCCAATTCCGACAGACTCTGCGCCTGTTCGACGTCACTCAACGCGGTCCTCAAATGCGACGAAGGATTTCCGGACATGCAATTTCTACAGTTCGTTAGCGCAGAAATGAATTAGGGGAAAGGTGTGGCCTTTCCCCTAAAAGTTCAGCACTCGGCGATGGGCAATAGGGCGCGCGAACTAAGCTGCAAGTGCCGCCTTTGCGTGCACCACCAGTTCAGCGAAAGCCGGTTTGTCATTTACCGCAAGATCAGCCAGCACTTTACGGTCAAGTTCGATTGATGCACGCAGCAGTCCGTTAATGAATCGCGCGTAGTTCAATCCATGCTCACGGGCCGCTGCGTTAATGCGTACGATCCACAGCGCTCGGAACTCGCGTTTGCGCTGTTTGCGGTCGCGATACGCGTATTGGCCCGCCTTGGTAACCGCCTGTACCGCCACGCGGTAAACATTCTTCCGTCTGCCGTAGTAACCCTTGGCGCGCTTCAAAACCTTCTTGTGGCGCGCATGCGCAATCGTGCCACGCTTTACTCTTGCCATTAGTGCTTAATCCTATCGAGCTAGTGGTTCGGTAGTAGCTGCAGAACCTCGCGGTGATCTGCTGCCGCAACCAAGGTGTTGCCCCGCAAGTGGCGTTTACGCTTCGCGGATTTCTTGGTCAGGATGTGACGTTTGTGCGATTGGCGCCGCTTAAAACGTCCCGTCCCTGTTTTTACGAAGCGCTTCGCAGCACCTCGATTGGTTCGAATCTTCGGCATAAAAAATTCCGCTTAAAAAATCCAAATTGGTCTCTAGTGCTTTTTAGGCGCGATCAGCATAACCATCTGCCGGCCTTCCAACTTTGCGTGCTGCTCCACAATCGCCAGCGTCGCCAAATCGCCCTCCACACGCTGCAGCATCAGCGCGCCTAAGTCTTGATGGGCCATTTCGCGTCCACGAAAGCGTAGCGTGATTTTGACTTTGTCGCCCTCTTCAAGGAACCGTTTGACGTTCCGCATCTTGATGTCATAGTCGCCATCATCGGTCGCAGGACGCAGCTTGATTTCTTTGATCTGGGTCTGCTTTTGCTTGCGCTTGGCCGCGTGCTTTTTCTTATTCAGTTCAAACAGGAACTTGCCGAAATCCATCACCCTGCACACCGGCGGTTCCGCCGTTGGCACAATTTCGACCAAGTCCAGTCCACTTTCTACCGCCTGTCGGCGGGCTTCAGAAATCGGGACTACCCCAACGTTCTGGCCGTCCGCGGCAATAAGACGCACCTGTGGCGTAGAAATCTCGTCATTTACGCGGTTCTTTTTATCAGAAACGATAACCCAGTCCTCCTAAGATTCAGCGCCCCGCCGCGCAATGTCTGTTCCCAGGCGCGTCGAGAATTGGTCGATTGCCATAGTCCCCAGGTCCTCGCCGCTGCGAGTCCGCACCGCCACCGTGCGACTTTCGACCTCTCGTTCCCCGATCACGAGCAGGTAGGGGATCCGTTGCAGCGTGTGCTCGCGGATTTTAAGCCCGATCTTCTCGTTTCTCAAGTCCGCGATGGCCCGGAATCCTTGATTTTCCAAGGATTCTGAAACTTCGAGAGCAAACTCCACAAAACGCTCGGTGATGCTCAGCACCGCGACCTGCATTGGTGCCAACCAGGTGGGCAAGATACCCGCATGATGTTCGATCAAGATTCCGATGAACCGCTCCAGCGAGCCAAGGATTGCCCGATGCAACATGACTGGGGCACGGCGGGTGTTGTCGTCGGCCACGTACTCGGCGCCCAGCCGGGTGGGCAACGAGAAGTCGAGTTGGATGGTGCCGCATTGCCAGATCCTTCCAATAGAATCTCGCAGCGAAAATTCAATCTTCGGTCCATAAAAGGCGCCCTCTCCGGGTTGCAAGTCCCAGGCGATTCCCTTGCTGTCTAGTGCCTGGCGCAAGGCCTGTTCTGACTTATCCCAGGTTTCATCAGTCCCCACGCGCTTGGCCGGTCGCGTGGATAGCTTGATTTGAATCTCGCGAAAACCAAAGTCCTCGTAAACCGCAGTTAAGAGTTCAATAAAGGCTGCTACTTCATCCTGAATCTGTGCCTCCGTGCAGAAAATATGGGCATCGTCTTGGGTGAACGCGCGCACCCGCATTAACCCATGCAGCGCACCGGATGGCTCATTGCGGTGACACGCCCCAAACTCCGCCATGCGCAGGGGAAGATCGCGATAGCTTTTGAGACCTTGATTAAAGATTTGTACATGCCCGGGACAATTCATCGGCTTGACGGCGAACTCACGCTCCTCGGAGTCCGTGACGAACATATTTTCGCGGAAGTTTTCCCAATGCCCGGAACGCTTCCAAAGGTTCGAGTCGAGGATCTGGGGGCAACGGACTTCACGATATCCGTGCTTTCTGAGCACCCCGCGCAGGTACTGTTCAATTTGCTGCCAGAGGGTCCAGCCGCGTTCATGCCAGAAGGCCATCCCAGGGGCGTCTTCCTGGAAGTGAAACAAATTGAGCTGCTTGCCAAGCCGTCGATGATCGCGCTTTTCCGCTTCCTCAAGGCGTTTGAGATAGGCCTCCAGGGACTTGGCATCGCCCCAGGACGTACCATAGATGCGCTGAAGCATTGCGTTGCGCGAGTCCCCGCGCCAATACGCGCCGGCAATCTTGGTCAGCTTGAAAGCGCGCAACTTGCCGGTACTCGGGACATGGGGTCCGCGACACAGATCTGTAAATTCACCCTGCGAGTACAGCGAAAGATCTTCTGATGCGGGGATTGAGCGAATGATCTCGGCCTTATAGTGTTCACCGAGCGACTCAAAATACGCGACAGCACGTTCGCGCGCCCAGAGCTTGCGCTCGACTGGCTGATCTAGCTCAGCCAACTCGCGCATTTTCATCTCGATCGCGGCCAGGTCCTCGGGGGTAAAGGATCTTTCGAACGCGAAATCATAGAAGAAGCCGTCTTCAATCACCGGACCGATGGTGACTTGCGCAGAGGGATAGAGACGTTTCACCGCCTGCGCGAGTAAGTGCGCAGTGCTGTGGCGGATGATTTCGACACCCTCGGCCTGACTCGCGGTGATCACACTGAGAGTGGCATCTGCGTCGATCACATAGCTCGTGTCCACCAATTCGCCGTTGACCCGGCCTGCTACCGCGGCTTTTGCGAGCCCACGGCCTATCGCTAGCGCAACGTCAGCGACTGCGACTGGAAATTCGAATTGCTTAACTGTGCCATCAGGCAGCGTTATCGCTGGCATGTTTATTGTTCCTCGGTGACCTTTACGAGCGGTCATTTAGCCGAATCAACGCAGGCAGCTCGCGCCGACACGAGAGCTTCAACGATAAAGGCCATTAATTTGGTAGGCGCGATTGGACTCGAACCAACGACCCCCACCATGTCAAGGTGGTGCTCTAACCAGCTGAGCTACGCGCCTGTCGGCTGAAATTGTAGCAGCGGCTCGGGCGCTCATTTG
>JANOVQ010000027.1:0-7073 GCA_031417495.1 Pseudomonadota bacterium
GCCAGCGCGAGCAGCGCCTCAAGCCGCACTAGCTGGCGTTCCGCAGAATCGCTTTCGGTAAAGCCGGCCGCAAAGCTCAGCTGCTGGATCACCGGGTAGAGCGCGGAGTCGGTGTGGTAGGGGGAACCCTGATAGCGCAGCAGGAAGTGAGGTTCGCCGCGCGCGGCATCGATCGCGGCTTCCGTAAGGCGCGACTTGCCGATCCCGGCCTCACCGCTCAGCAGCACCACCTGACCTTCGCCGACCCTGGCTTGGCGCCAACGCTCGACCAGTAAGGCGAGTTCCTGATCACGGCCGACCACCGGCGCCAGGCCAGCGGCATGGCGGGCCGCAAAGCGGCTCTCGAGGGCGCGTGTGCCGAGCACCGCGAAAACCGGCACTGGCGCTGCGATGCCTTTGAAAGTCTGCAGCCCCAGCTCGCGCAGCATGAACAGCGAGCCCACCAGCTGGCGGGTGGCTTCGGCGATGACGATCCCGCCGGGCTCGGCGATGCTTTGCAAGCGCGCCGCGAAATTTGGGGTCTCGCCAACCACCGCATGGCGCTGCGCCAGGCCTTCGGCGATCAGATCGCCCACCACGACCACGCCGGTGGCGATGCCGATGCGCGTTTGCAAATTCTGCCCGGCGCGTGTCGTCAAACGCGCGGCGGCGGCAGTCACGGCGAGCGCTGCCCGCACCGCGCGCTCAGCTTCGTCTTCGTGCGCCTGCGGCCAGCCGAAATAGGCGAGCACGCCATCGCCGAGAAACTGCGCGAGATGCCCCTCGAAACGCAGAACCTCGCCCGCTACCGCCTGCTGATAGTGACGGATCAGTTCGCCCAGATCTTCCGGGTCGAGTTGGGTGGACAGCGCCGTCGAGCCGACCAGATCAACGAACATCACGCTGAGCTGGCGGCGCTCAGCAGTGGCGGGCGTTGGTGCGGAGACAGTTGCAGATGCGGAGCCAAGCAGGGCAATCGCCGCCAGCAGTTGCTTACGATGGCCGAGCGAGGCGACGCCGATTTCTTTGAGCTCGTCGCTGGTCACTCCACGCAAGGTGGCAAGGTCGATGTCATTGGCGCGGAACAGCTCGGCGTACTGGATCAGTCCGATTCCCCGCAGCCATGCATCGATGTTCAAGATCACTTCAGTTCTCGACGGGCCAGAGGCTCGACAGTTCCGCCATGAGTACCTTTGCGTCCTGTAAATCCTTGGTCTCGAAACCTTCCGTGAACCAGTCATAGATCGGGGTGATTAGTGCGTGCGCCTCCTGACCCTTCCCTTGACTTTGCCACAGTCGTGCGAGAGAGGTGGCAGCGCGCAATTCCCAGGATTTGGCCTGCTGATTTTGCGCCAAGGAGATTGCGCGCTCGAAGTGCTGCGCGGCTACTTCGGTCGCCGCAGGATCGGCTGCGAGCAGTATCGCTCCTTGCGCCCGGTACAGTTCGGGCAGTATCCAACGCTGCTCCGTAGTCGTGGCCATGGTCAGGGCCGCCGTGACGGTCGTGAGCGCGCCGTCGAACTGACCAGCGCGCGCCTGCAGTTCGGCCTTCAGCGCTATCAACATCGGCACATAGAACTTGGCCCCAACATATTCGAAGGTCGCGAGATGTTGGTCAATCCGGGATAACGCATTCGCATCGCCATGCATGCCGCGCGCCCAAGCGGCCCGCGGACTCGCGTATGCAATCCACTCGGGAAAGCCGTAGTCATCCGCGATGTCGATGGCGGTGTTGACCTCGGCGAGCGAGGCCGCGACTTCACCCCGGAACAGGTGCAAATCGGCAAGCAGTATCCTGGCCATGCTGATCATAAACGGGTACTCAGTACGCTCCGCGGCAGCAATCGCCTCGCGAACGGATCTTAGTGCGGCATCGGGATAGCCAAGCAACCAAAGACAATGGCCGCCGAAAGCGTGTGCAATGACCGCCCCGTCCAGGCCCATGGTCACCGTATGATGGCGATGCTCCTCGAAGCAATACGCGGCCAGTGCGCGGTCGAATTCCGCGTGCGCCAGCAAGCCATTGCCGGGCATGTAGTGGCTGAAGGCCATCCCGATATGGGCGTGCAGGATGATCGCGGAGTCACCCGTACGCGCGCCAAGCGCGGTCAGCGCTTCTGCATATTCCAGTTGAGATTCTCCGCGCATCCCCGCATTGGCGCGCAGACCGGCCAGGATGGGGAACAATTCGTGAGACGCACCGGTATTCCGGCACAGTGCGTACGCGCGCAGCAAGATTTCTTTGACTCGCGTAGCGGCCAAGCCGGCAGCGGCTAGCAGCGCGGCGCCAAGATCGATCAGCACGTCGAGTTCCTGCTGATCGCGCGCGACAGACGCGGGAAGTCGGACCACCGCGGCGAGCGCCGCTTCCAAGTAGGCGACTGCATCTTTCGCGGCCGAGCGCCGGTTCGCCTGCCGGCCGGCGAGCCGCAGGTAGTGAATGGCCTTCGCGAGATTACCGCTTTGCGTGGAGTGATGTGCGAGCGCGGCATAGTGCTCGTCGAGGTGCGCGGCATACAGCGTTTCGATGGCCTCCGCCGTGCGTTCGTGGATAAGTTTGCGGCGCTCCTGCGGGAGTTCGCGGTAAGCCACGTCCTGGGTCAGCGCATGCTTGAACAGGTAGGCAGGCTGCGACGCGCCAGGTTGCTCGTACACGAGCTCCTTGCGCTGCAGGTCGGCGAACAAATCGCGCAGGGTTTCTTCGTCAAGACCCACCACGTGTCGCACGAGTTCAAGTGCGAACTCGCGCCCGATCACGGCAAGTTGTTGCAGCAGCAATTTCTCAGGTGCCGGGAGCCGATCGATACGGGCGGCGAGCACACCTTCAATCGTCGCGGGGATCTGGATCTCGCGATAGGGTGCCGCCCCGACATGCAATGGTACCTGCGCATGTCCCGCCGCATCACGGACCAGATGCCCTTGCTCGAACAGCGCCTGCACCACTTCTTCCATGAAAAATGGCGTGCCTTGCGTTTTGGCGAGGATAAAGCTGCGCATATCTTTCAGCGCCGCGAATTCGCTGCTCAAATCACTCACCCCGAGTAGGCTGTCGAGGAGCTCTGCCGCATCATCGGTGTCCAGCGTGGCGAGGCGCGCCGCGGTGTAATAGCTCATCGCCTGCCAGGGCGACGTAAATTCCGGTCGGTAGGTGGTGAGCAACAGGAAACGCGCGCTCGCCAGACTCTCTGCGAGGAGCGCCAGGGTGGCCTCGGTTTCAGTATCGATCCAGTGGAGATTCTCGACAATCAGCACCACCGGCTGGCGCAGGGTTTCGCGCAGTAGCAGGCGCTTCACCGCATCGAGGATGCGCCGCCGACGGCCCTGCTCGCCGAGCAGCGCGAGTTCGGGGGCCTCACTGGCGACGAGCAGCAGAGCGCACAGGAAGGGCAAGGTGTCTTCCAGACTGCGGTCCTCGCCCAGTGCTTTATCCGCGATCTTCGCGCGCCGGCTGTGATCGTCATCCGTGGGCGCAATCTGAAAGTATTTCTTCAACAGCTCGACCAGCGGCATATACGCCGTGCTGCGACCATGTGAGGAAGCCTGGGCCTCCAGCAGCAGGGTGTCGGGGGGGATAATCTGCTTGAATTCATGCACCAGCCGCGACTTGCCAAGGCCGGGCTCGCCGATGAGATCCACGATCCGGCCGTGGCCGACCCGGCTCGCTGCGCAGACATTGCGCAGCTGTTCCAGCTCGAACTGGCGACCGACGAAGCGAGTTAGACCGCGTTGCGTCGCCGCCTGGAAACGCGTGCGTAACGCGCCGATGCCGCGCACTTCGTAGACTTGCAATGGCGCTTCGACCCCGCGCACGGAAGCCGCGCCGAGGGGCTTCAGGTCGAAGAAGTCCTGGCAGTAGCGGCGGGTATGCTCGGTGATGCGGATGGTACCCGGGGTCGCCATCTGCTCCATGCGCGCCGCGAGATGGATGGTGTGCCCGACCGGCACATAATCGAAGTGCAGATCGTCGCGGCGGATCGAGCGCACGAGCACTTCGCCGGTATTGATCCCGATCCGCGCCTGCAATGGAGTGCCGTGCGTCAGCCGGATCCCCTCCGAGTAGCGTTGCAGTTCGGGCTGCATCCGTAACGCCGCATGCAGCGCGCGCTGGGGATGGTCTTCCAGCGCGAGCGGCGCGCCGAACAACGCGAAGATGCCGTCACCCAGGACCTGTGCGACATACCCTTCGTAGGCATGTACAGCGTCCATCATGAACCGCAAGGCCGGCTCGAGCACCGCGCGAGCGGCTTCCGGATCCAGGCGCTCGATCAGGCTGGTGGAACCCTTGAGATCCGCGAACAGGACGGTGATGGTCTTACGTTCGCCCTCACCCAGCTGGCGGCTGGCGAGCAGCGCCTGTTCCGCGCGAATACGATCGGCAAGGTGTTTCGGGGTGTAGTCGGCAACGCTGCGCGATGCGGGCTGTGCCTCAGAGGCATTTGCGACCGTTGGTGCGCCGCACTTAAAGCAAAATTTTGCGGTAGGTTTCAGGTCAGTGCCACACTTCGCGCACTCATCGGCTAGCTTACTCCCGCATTCTTCGCAGAACAGAGCAACCGCATCGTTGTCGTGCTCGCAGGCGGCGCATCTCATAGCGTCATTATAGGATTACCCACAGGTGTCTTGCCCGGAATTTTTCGGCGCGAACAGAATCGCCACCGTTGGTCGGGATACGCTGCGCTAACCCGCTCGACGAATGCTGCTTGTCCAGCGCTAAGTGGCCACTTAGAATGCCTACATGGCCATTTCAGTGACAGAGCTCAAGAACACCTGCTTAGAGGTCATTCGTCGCGTTGAGAAAACTGGGCAACCAGTCTCAATTACGCGGCGCGGCAAGGTCGTGGCGCGAATTTCTCCTGCGCTCACCGCAGCGGCAGATAGAAACTTGCCCCCCTGGGAGCAATTGCGCGGCCTGGGCGGTCGCTTGCTCGCCAAGCCCCACGAGTCAGCGGTGCTTGCGAAGGACTTTGAGGCCTTGCGTTGACGCTGTTGCTGGATACCCATTTCTGGATTTGGTGGCTCACTCCAGATTCCCCCATCACGCGAGCTGAACGTGCGGCACTGGATAGCGAAGCGAAAGCGGGCGCACTTGGTCTTTCAGCGATCAGCATGTGGGAGGCGCAATTGCTGCATTCTAAACAGCGCCTTCAATTGCCATTGCCATTTGCTGCCTGGTTGGTGCGCGCCACAGACGCTAGGGTCGTTTCAGTACTGCCAGTTGATCGCGACGTAATCATTGCACTGGATGCACTTCCCGCGAAGTTCCATGGGGATCCTGCAGATCGATTAATCGTTGCCACGGCGCGCGCGCACGACTTGCCGATGGCTACGCGTGACCAGGCCATCCGAAAGTCGCGTGCCGTCAAACTTTGGAAATACCAGTGATGGGATTCGCAATTCTTCCTGCATGCGCAACGCCGCGGACACTGCCCGTTGCGCCGGGTCTTCATGTGCGAGTGGCGCGCCGATGCATAATCGGAGGGTCCACCTACTTGAACTGAGGGCGGCATGCGGCGGAAGGCGCTGCGCTTTTCCGCCCTATGGGATCCTGAGGGAGCTGCGCGCGAAATTTTTTTTGCGGCAGATCCCGGAAGCTAGAGAGGGCGGGGGAGGTAATCGCACTACCCGTTCTTGACCATTGTTGGCATTGAATCAGAAAAATCCGACGCCGCAGGGTATGACCGACCGCACCTCCCGGCGTACACTCGGGTCACTTTAAACCCGGGGCAAGCGCCACCGCGTGCCCCACTTCAGGAGGTCTCTATGCACGTTGGTATGTCGTCTATTTTTCAGAACCCCGACCACGCAGGCGGGGTCAGCGATTATTCCGTTTATCAAAAAGACATGAAACTGGCGTTGATGGCGGAAGGTCTGGGCTTCGAGTCCGTGTGGGGCATCGAACATCACTTTACCGATTACACGATGATGCCAGACGTGGTCGATTTCCTGTCCTTCGTCGGCGGCGCCTGCCGCAAGGTAAAACTCGGCACCATGGTCGTCGTACTGCCGTGGAACGATCCGATGCGCGTGGCGGAGAAGATGTCGATGCTCGATTGCATGAGCGATGGGCGCGCGATTTTCGGGATTGGCCGCGGACTGGCCAGAGTAGAGTTCGAAGGCTTTCGGGTTGACATGAACACCTCGCGTGAGCGTTTTGTCGAAAGCGCGGAGATGGTGCTGCAGGGCCTCGAACAGGGTTACTGCGAATACGCCGGTAAACACATCAAGCAGCCACGTTCGCGCATCCGGCCAGAACCTTTCAAATCTTTCAAAAATCGTACCTACGCCGCAGCGGTGTCGGCCGAGTCTTCGCAGATCATGGCCAAGCTTGGCATCGGCATCCTCGTCATCCCGCAAAAGCCGTGGGAACAACACGCCCAGGAATTGAAAGACTACAACGAGCTATTTCTCCAGATGCACGGCCACGCCGCACCGCGCCCGTATATCGCCGGCTGGGTGATGTGCGACAAGGACGCTGGCAAAGCCGAAGAGCACGCGCGTAAATACATTGCCGGCTACTGGCGTTCAGTGGTTAAACATTACGAAATGGAAAGCAATCATTTCGCGACCACCAAGGGTTATGAGTACTACTCAAACTTAAACCAAACCATTGACACCATGGGCGTCGACGGCATGGCAGACTTCTTCATGAATCTTCAGGTATGGGGCACGCCCGAACAGTGCCTCGAGAAAATGAAAGACATTCACGCACGGACCGACGCGTGTGGTTTCACCGGCGTGTTCGGTTATGCCGGAATGTCGCTTGAACATTCGCGCGCGAACATGACCTTGTTCGCCAAGGAAGTGATGCCGGAGCTTAAAAAGCTCGGTGCGCGACCAGCGTTTGATGTCGAAGACGACCACGCGCCGGCATTTCTGCGCGCAGTCGGCTAGCTCGAGAGCCTTTACCGCTGGCAGAGACTGCGTTGCCCGCAACGCCGTCTCTGCTGAATCCTCTACGTATTCCGCCACGGAGATCAAACAATGACTATGCCGCAGAATATTTCGCCGATTAACCCAGAGCTCATGGACACCTTGGTGCAGGCCAGTGAAGCCGACTGGATCCCGCAACCGATGGACCCGCAGCGCGCTTTCAT
>JANOVQ010000028.1:0-2664 GCA_031417495.1 Pseudomonadota bacterium
GCCGATGGCGTCACGATAGAGGCCCGAGGGGATAAGGAAATTGAATACGATGGCGCCAAGCACACCGCAGCCAATCTGTTTGATGCGCTTAAAGAAGGCTACTACGCCGCGTGGTGAGTGAGGAGATGACATGACGATCAAAATCGAGCAGAAAATTACTGGCGTCGAAGTTCTGCCGCAGACCCCCGCGGCGAGCGGCGCCGAAATCATCCACATGCACGAAAAAGTGGAGCGGCCCGAGATGCTGCTGGGTGCCACTTATAAACTCAAAACGCCACTCTCCGCGCATGCGCTGTATGTCACCGTTAACGATATCGTATTGAATTCAGGCACGGCGCATGAGCTGCGGCGGCCATTCGAGGTGTTTATCAACTCGAAGAACATGGATCATTTTCAATGGATCGTGGCGCTGACCCGGATCATCTCCGCCGTTTTTCGCAAAGGAGGCGATGTCACCTTCTTAGTCGATGAGCTGCGCAGCGTGTTCGACCCGCGCGGCGGCTACTTCAAAAAGGGCGGTAAGTACATGCCGTCGTTGGTGGCCGAAATCGGCGATGTCATTGAATCGCATCTGCGCTCCATTGGCATGCTGGAGGCGGCGCCCGATCCCGCGCACATCGCCCACCTTGACGCCACGCGTGCGGCCTATGTGTCCAAGCTCGCGGCGCGCCTGCCAGTCAGTGAAACTGACGGAGAATTTCCGCCAACCGCGACCCTCTGCCCCCATTGCCACACCAAAGCCGTGGTGTCGCTGGAGAATTGCATGACCTGCCTCAACTGTGGAGATTCGAAGTGCAGTTGAGCTGAATATTATGCGCGGCTAAAGGCGGCTTCCCTTCGTAGGAGCGCCTTTACGCGGGCTCCAGCGCACAGGTCACGCGCGCTGCACGAACTCCACTACATTTCCATCGGGATCACGCACCATCGCGATCGTCACGCCCGGCATCAATTCCTGTTGCGGAATTTCGAAGACCACGCCGGCTTCTGCGCAGGCCGCGCACACCTCATCGATGTTGCTGATCTGGAAGGTCAGGTAACGGAAGCCGAGCGATCTGGTTAACCCGATTTCGCCGGCGGCGGGGATTTTTTTCGGATCGATCAGCTTGACAAAGCTGTCGCCAAAGCCGAGCCGGTGCATGTGGCCGAAGGGTACTGGCAATTCGCCGATCTTCTTCAGTCCCAGCAAGTCTTGGTAGAAGGCGAGACTTAGTTTGATGTCTTTGACCAGAATGCCGATGTCGATGCAGTTTTTCGCGGGAATCATGCCCATGGGGATCTCCGAGATCAGGGGAAAGTGGGGAGTTTGCCAAGATAGTGGCCAGGCGAACAGCCCTGAAGCACTGGCTGCCGTGGAAAACTTCCGTAGCGCCGTGGTAAGTTGAAACCTGAACTGTCACTAGAAATTGGAGAAGCCGTGATGAACATCGCCATTTGGAGTGTCGGCCTCTTGCTCACAGTCAATGTCAGTGCTGCGGAGTCTGTCGAACCCGCCTGCCTGCACGATCCAGGGCCGCGCGCAGCGGTGGTGAGTTATATCACGGCAATGAAGGCGAACCGCTTTGAGGATGCTTATCCGTTTGTGACGGCGACCATGACCGATGGCAAATCGGCCGCCGAATGGGCCGCACCACAGCGCAGGCTGTTTGAGTTGGGTGGCGTCAAGATCGGCGAAATTGATGTGCGTGCCGCGAAGCGCGAGATGCTCGATGCCGCGACCTGCGCTCCGCGCGCTAAGGTCCCCAATGTGCTGCACGCGGGGGACGTGCTGAATAACCAGGGCAGTACCGAGTTTGAACTCTACAATGTGGTGCTCGAGGGTGACCATTGGAAAATTGATTCACAGGAATCCCTGTACGACGAGCCCGCAATTCACGAATGGTTTCCCAATGACAAGATTCCTGACTTTCAGGACACGGCCGATCCAAAATAAGACATGAGCCAAAAAGCCGAGCAAGAGTGAAAAATGACGATTAGAGCGATTCTGTGGGACTTCGGTGGGGTGCTTACGACTTCGCCGTTCGAGGCCTTCAACCGGTTTGAGAATGAACATCAGCTTCCAGCCAATTTTTTACGGCAAATTAACGCCACCAACCCGGACCACAATGCATGGGCACGCTTCGAGGCCAGCGTTATCAACTTGGACGAATTTGATCGCGAGTTTGCAGTGGAATCTCGTGCGGCAGGCCATGAGGTTAGCGGGCGTGCCGTGCTGGATTTGCTCGGCGGGGAAGTCCGACCGCGCATGCTGGAGGTCCTCAAGCGCTGCAAAACTCGCTTCCAAGTGATGTGTTTGACCAACAACATGAATACCGGGACCGGCCCGGGCATTTGGGGCTCAGCGACGCGAACCGCCGCGGTTGAGGCCACGCTGGCATTGTTCGATGAGGTGATCGAATCAAGCAAGGTGGGTCTGCGCAAGCCCGATCCGCGAATTTATGCGCTGGCCTGCGAACGCCTGCGCGCGGCGCCCGGGGAAATCGTCTATCTCGACGATCTCGGCATCAATCTGAAGCCTGCGAAAGCGTTGGGCATGCACACCATTAAAGTGGTCAGTGAGGCGCAGGCGATTGCCGATTTATCGCGTGCTGTCGGTTTGGAATTTTAAGGGCGCCGCGCGTCCACCCAGGAGGAGCGCCTTTACGGGCGATAACGATTCCACCTGGA
>JANOVQ010000029.1:0-5511 GCA_031417495.1 Pseudomonadota bacterium
CGGGCTCACCGCTTGGTGGGTGCCACTGCCCAGCCAAGCGTGGTTGCTCGCGGTGGTAAACCTGTGGCTCGGCGGACTTGCGGTGGGTGGCCTGCTGGGGCAGGGCATCGTGCCAGGACTGGGCTTGGCGTTTGCGCTACCGGCCTTGGCGCCTCTGCTGCTGCGGCTGTTTTTGTCGGGCGATCCCACGTTGACTGCGCTTGGTATCGGCAACCTGATGTTCTACCTGTATGTCTTTAGCGTCGTCATTCGCGCGCAGAACTTCACCTTATCGGAAATTCGCCATCGCGCACGCTACGAAACACTGGCGGCGAATCTGGAAATTCAGCGCGAGCGCTCTGAGGCGCTGGTGGCGGGGTTGACCCGCGAAGTCGCGCGGCGCAAGCGGATCCAAGCCGCGCTTAAGGTCGCACGCGATAGTGCACGCCGCCAATCGGAACGCGATCACCTAACTGACTTGGCCAACCAACGTACCTTGGAGCGAGTTCTCCGTCGCGAGTGGTTGCGTGCGCAGCAGCAGCAGCAGCCGTTGTCGCTCGTGCTGTGTGATATTGATCGTTTTCGCGCTTACAACGAACGTTATGGTCATCACGTCGGCGATTTATGTTTGGCGCGCCTCGCGCGCTTATTGGCCGATCTGGTCGACCGTGAGGGTGATTTGGTGGCGCGTTTCGGTGGCGAAGAGTTCGCGATTCTGTTGCCTGATACCGGCGAGGTTGCAGCCCAGGAGATCGCGGAAGCGGTTCGTTCGACGATCTACGAGCAGACCATTCTGCATGGCGCATCAGACGCAGAACGGGTGGTGACGGCCAGTTGCGGGGTGGCGACCATTGTCCCCGCGCTGACGCAACGCCCCGCAGAACTCGTCGAAGCCGCGGCCTTGGCCTTACAGCGCGCCAAAGCGGCGGGACGCAATTGCGTCTACACGCTGACTCTGAATGCGGTGCGCGACCAGCGATAGAACATCGCGAAGCACGCACCCTCCACGTTTTACTCGGCTGAGGCCGGGTGTCATGATGGTTCCAGAACCTCTTTCCCGAGCATTCAATGACGGTCATTTTCGCAGCAGAGATCGGTGCTTTTCTGGACGAGCTGGCGGCGCTGTCCGGCGCGGTGGTGCTACCTTATTTTCGAACTCCCCTGGCGATTGAGGATAAAGGCGAAGGACAGTTCGATCCCGTGACGGTGGCCGATCGTGCTGCCGAACAAGTGCTGCGGCAGGCAATTCGGCAACGCTATCCCACGCATTCGATTGTTGGCGAAGAGTTTGCCGAGCATCGCGGGGAATCCGCTTGGCGCTGGGTGCTCGACCCCATCGATGGCACGCGCGCCTTTGTGTCGGGATTCCCTACCTGGGGCACCTTGATCGCCCTCTGGGAGGGTGAGCAGGCGCGCTTTGGCATGATGTCGCAACCGTTCGTCGGCGAACGCTTCGTTGGTGGCAATGGCGCGGCACATTGGACGCGCGGGACAATGACTGCGCCCCTCAAAACCCGCGCGGTAAAGTCGCTCGGCACGGCGACTTTGTGTGCCACCGCGCCCGAGATGTTCGCGCGCGACTTTGAGTGGTCGCGCTTTGAACAATTGTCCAAGGCCGTGCGGTTAACGCGTTACGGGGCCGATTGCTACGCCTATTGCATGCTCGCCGCGGGCCACGTGGATTTGGTGGTCGAGGCGGGCTTGGGGTTTTATGACATCGCGGCCCTGGTGCCGATAGTGGAAGGCGCCGGCGGTGTCGTGAGCGACTGGCAAGGCGCGCCAATTCGCGCCGGAGGGCGCGTGGTCGCCGCTGCAAACCCCGCGCTCCACCTGGCGGCCCTGGCGATTCTGCGTGCGTGAGGGTGTGCTTGCGCACAGCGTGTGGTTGCTCGCGGTGCTGCTCAGTGCCACAGCGTCAGACGCGGCCGAATTCCCGCTAAATCCGCAGTACCAACAAGCCATCGACGCCATCAGCGCGGGCGACTTCGCACTGCGCCGGAATTTTGCGGAGGTTTCTCTGCAGGGATTGATTGCGGCCAACCGTGTGGAGATCGCCCGTGCCGGTAGTGCGGGCGGACGCTGGCAAGCCGGCGCCAGTCAGTATGTCGCGCACCTCGAAGCGCTCTTGGCGCAACTCGCGCACGTTAGCGCGATCACGGTGGTCCGCGAACGCCATGGGGTGGTGCGCCTCGCACTTGATGCCGAACAGGTGATGTTAAGTGTGCCGCGGCTCTCGCAGCAGGGCAGATTCGAGGCGGCTCTCGCGAAGCGGTGGTGCCCGGAGGTGAATTGTGCTGCGGCGCCGGCCACACTTTCGGAAGCGGTTCATGCACAAACGCGCGAGGTGCATCGGGAATGGTTGTTCAGCGATCAGGGGCCGCCGGTGTTGGCCGCCACGGACGGTCTCAATTGCACCTTTGGTGATACACGCCATC
Organism: Pseudomonadota bacterium; assembly: GCA_031417495.1. Taxonomy (GTDB): domain Bacteria; phylum Pseudomonadota; class Gammaproteobacteria; genus CAIKBL01. The sequence goes on from JANOVQ010000029.1 coordinate 2,415, forward strand.
TGCAATTGAAAGAGACTGCATGTGCTGGCGTAATGCACGAACTGCGCTTAGTCGCCGCCGGATTGCGCGCAGTGACGCAGCGCGGTGGAACCCTCGACTGGAATTCCTTTAAGGTGCATTACAGCGCGCAGGACGAGGCCTTACGCGTGACCTACGACGCGCAAGGGGCCTACTTCAATCTTGAACTTCATTACCTGACGCAGGCGCCCGAGATCTGGCGTGAAGCCATTCCGTGGCTGCAAGCGCGATTGCGCGGTTATGCGGGGTACTACATGATCAGGGCGCCGGAGCAGCTCGCGTATGTCGAGGCGCGCTGAGCGAACCCGCGCAAGGCGGAGAGACTTCGCGCCGCTGATCCGCTGTGTGATTTTTTATGGGGTGTCAGATGAAGCGTTTTAAATCTCTCCTGTGGTGTGGGTTCTTGAGTGGCTTGGCCGTCACTGCGCATGCCGACGAGCGCTATCAGGCGATCCCCATCAGTTCCGGCTCTGATTTTGGCACCGAGAAAGCGTTGATTCTCGATACCGCTGCGGGGCACATATGGATTTGGACCGAAAGTCCGGCCACCGATACCGAACCGGGTGGCCGTTACGTGATCTACCAGGGGCAACTGACGCCTGGGGATCAAGTCGGAGATATTGTGCTTAAGCAGGAATGGCCGGTGCCGAATGTATCGCCCATCCCCACCAAAAAATGAGCGCGGGCCTGCGCTACGCTAAACCGTCATGCGTCTAAGTCATAAGCGGGCCGTCGTCACCGGCGGCAGTACCGGCATCGGTCGCGCGGTCGCGCAGACGTTGGCACGTGAAGGCGCCACAGTGGTGGTTAACTATTGCCATTCCCAGCACGCTGCGCTCACGTGCGTGCAAGAAATGCGCGAGCACGGCGGCTGTGGCCACGCCATCCAGGCAGATGTGACCTCGGCCGCGGACATGGAACGCCTTGTTAAGGAATCCGTCTTGCAATTGGGCGGGATTGATATTTGGGTCAATCTTGCCGGCGCTGACATTCTTACTGGCACTGGCGCCCAACTCGCCGATCACTCCAAGCTCGCACTGCTGATGGACACCGATCTGCGCGGCACCATGTACGCGAGTTGGGCCGCCGCCGAAGAACTGTCGAAACACGCGGGAAGTTGTTTGATCAACACCTCTTGGGATCAAGCGTTGCACGGGATGGGCGGGCGTAACCCCGAAATGTTTGCGGCCGTCAAAGCAGGGATCACGGGATTTACCCGCGCCTTGGCCCGTACCTTGGCGCCGCGTGTACGGGTTAACGAAGTGGCTCCCGGCTGGATTGAAACTGCCTTCGCGGCGGCCGATATGGCGCCTGAATACCGCGCGCAGATAATTGCGGCCACGCCCCTGCGGCGTTTCGGTCGTCCGCAGGATGTGGCGGCGGCGGTGCTCTATCTAGTCAGCGATGACGCCGCTTTTATCACCGGCCAAACCCTTATGGTGAATGGGGGATTGGTCAGCTGAGTAGGCGAGCGAATAGCGATCCTCGCCTTCGATGTTCGCATCTGCAGCGTAACGGCGTTCGATGAACTGCACTCGTTGGTCACGTGGACTACGTAGTACGACGGACGAACAGCGGGTGCCATAACCTGCTGTATGCACAAAAATCGTTTCTTCGAGACGCGAAAAATCAGGCGCGGGAACGCCCTCTGGATTGCCGATAGGCGCGTCGCGCAAGGCGTGGAGCAGGGCCTCCGCAAGCGCTGCACCCGTCAACCGACGCAACGGCGCGAAGGCTGCTTTGAGTCGTTCGACTTTCGGCCAGGGGGACGCGAAAGCGGTGTTACTGATGCCGTAAATGCCAGGTTGAAGTTCGCGAGACCCTTCGTTTGACCAGCAGTACAGCTGCGCGCCATCGGACAAAATGAGATTGCATCCCGCGTAATGATGCGCGTTCAATTCGAGTCGAGCGAGAAAGTGGGTGCTCGAATCTGGCCGCAGCAAGAAGTCCCGCACCAGGTGACCGCGTGAATAACCAGCGGTCGGCGCGAAAGCGCCGCGCAAGTTAGTCACTGCAGCGAAATCCCCGCTGGTGTTCACCCCTAACCAGGTACCGCCCGCTTGTAAATCCCGCCCGGCTAGTAAGGCGGGGTGTTCAGGCCAATAAGCGGCTGAGACGCTCGCTCGCGTATAGAACTCGTCGCGATTTGCTGCGACCACGAGGTCGTAGTCGGGATGTGCGCGATAGGCGACCAGCAAGATGCACATCGGGGGGTACGCGCGGCGGGTCGCTCAGTAATGCAGTAAGGAATGCACAGGGTGTGGCTCGAGCAATTTTCGGCCAGCCAAGAAATCAAGTTCGATCACGAACGCATAGCCAGCCACGTGTGCGCCGCTGCGCTGAATTAGATCGCCGCTAGCCGCCGCGGTCCCCCCCGTGGCAATCAAATCATCCACCAGCAATACATGATCGTCCTGCGTGACCGCATCCACATGGATTTCGAGACTCGCCGCGCCGTATTCGAGTGCGTAGGCCGCGCGATGGGTGTGGTGGGGTAGCTTCCCCGGCTTGCGCAGCGGCACAAAACCGACGCCTAGCGTGTACGCGACCAGACTGCCGAAGATGAATCCACGCGCTTCCATGCCGGCAACCATCGTGATCCCCTTGCTGCGATAGGGTTCCGCCAGGGCTTCCGCCGCGGCGCGAAGTAACCGACCGTCCGCCATGACCGGGGTGAGATCCTTGAAGAGGATCCCGGGCCTCGGAAAATCTGCGATGTCCCGCACCTTCGATCTTAATCGCTCCACCAGGTCTTCTCCGCTGTGTCGAGTGAGGGAAGATGATAAGGGGCTAGCGACTAAGTCGTAAGTCCTCGGCAGGTCGCGCGCGGCGAGTAGGGCAGGGAGAAGTCAGTAGGTTTGCCGAAGTTAAACTAGGAAATAATCCTTATCAACTAGCCACAGGCTTGTTCATAAACAACGCCTAGTCCAGGATCCAGCGCGGGAAAAGACGCTCACGCAGTCGCTGAGCGCGCGCCGGGATGGTTTACAGAATTTGGAGTCTGGTCAGCATGGCGGCAGAGGGGAGTGCGAAAGCCGATCAGCGGCGGCAATTTGTTTGGCGCGACGAGGTCAGTCAC
>JANOVQ010000030.1:0-5847 GCA_031417495.1 Pseudomonadota bacterium
TCGGCGCTCCTGCGAATTCCTTCTGCAACCTCTTCGATGGCGTCAGGCGCTCCGAGCTTCCCTTTCGCCCAACCGCCGAGCACTGTTGTCCATGCCTCCCATTCAAGGAAGCCATGCTCGCGAGCCAAGGGTATTAAGACCTCTGAAATATCAAGACAAGATCGATAGTCACGTCGTAAACAGTGAGTCATAACTAGCCAAACCAACGCGAATGCATGCATGAACGGATAGCCAAGGTTACGCGCCGCCGAAACCAGTCCGTCAATGCTAGCAGCGGGCAGTTCGAGGTACCCCAGTATCACTTTCGCTTTCATCCGCGCCACCAATGCGCCTATCTGCGCGTCGTAACCGTAAACGGATGTCTGGTGCTTATCGCGCTCACTTGAGTAGAAGCCGAGCGCAGTGTTGGCAAGCTCAACAGTTTGAGTCGGGTAACCGAGATACAGCGCCTGAATCGCCAATGCCACATGGGCATGGCAAAGAAGTTGCGGGTTGTCCAATTCTGTCGCAACTTTGAGCAGCGAGTTCGCATAATCCGACGCGCGCAACAACTCACCAGCAACTACAAAATGTGTTCGTAGCCCGATAAGGACCGCTCCTAGCTCTTCCTGAGAGCCGACCACCCCGCATAGCAGCTCCGCGAGCAAATAGTTTTCGCGGGTCTCCAGGCCGGAAATACCGTTTACCGTTATAAGCTGCGAACCGAGCGCGATGCGAAGTCTGAATTCTTGCCGGTCCCGAGCAACCGAACGTGGCTTATCAGTAAGCAACGCAAGCGCAATTTTGAAGTGATTGACCGCTTCTGCATTCGCGGCACGCAGGCTCGCTTGAGCACCCGCCAATTGGGCGTACTCGATCCCTTTATCGATATTGCCGCTACGGCTAAAGTGATGCGCCAGATTACCGTAATGGTCCTCCAGTTCGGTGTGGTAGGCGGCCTCGATGGCTTGTGCTGTCCGCTCGTGAATAAGCTTGCGCGTTTCTTGCAGTAGGGAGTTGTACGCCACCTCCTGTGTGAGCGCGTGTTTGAAGATATATTCGACCTCCGGAAACCCCGGCTGCTCGTACAGAAATTCTTTCCGCTGCAATCCACCAAAAAGCTGAAGTAGTTCTTCGTCTGGCTTTGCCACAACCGTCTTCGCTAGACTGAGGGGGAACGCTCGCCCAATCACCGCGAGTTGCTGCAATATCGATTTTTCTTCCGGCGCGAGCCGGTCGATACGCGCCGCCAATACCCCTTGTACAGTTGGCGGTAGCTGCGGCCGCGTGGTGGCTGGCAGCGGCATCTGCACCCGACCTTCCAAATCGCGCTGAAGCACACCTTGTTCGAAGAGTTCTTGCACCACCTCTTCGGTAAAGAACGGCGTGCCTTCGGTTCTATCCATGATCCAATGGCGGAGACCGGCGAGCCTGCCAACGGTTCCAGTGTCTGCCGGCTCTCCCAGTAGAATCTCCAGGAATTCGTCAGCCTCGGCGCGACCGAACGGCGCCAGTCGCAACTGCGTGCAATAGGTCTTTCCACCCCAGTCATGGCGGTATTCCGGGCGGAAGTTTGTGAGCAAAAGCACGCGAGCGCTACCAATCGCTTCTACCAATCCGTCGAGGAATCCCTGGGTTTCGGAATCAATCCAATGGAGGTCTTCGAAAATGAGCAGAATAGGTTGTTCGAGACTGGCGCGCAGCACCACTTTCTTCATCGCTTCGAACATGCGGCGGCGGCGCACCGTTGGTTCCATCTGAGGTAAAGGAGAATCCGCATCACCGATGTTAAGTAGCGCGAAGTAATACGGCAGCACAACTTCCAACGTGCGATCGAGCCCCAACAGCTTGCCGATGACTTTCTCACGACGCGTTCGCTCGTCGTCCTGTAATTGGATCTGAAAATAACTCTTCAGTAGTTCCGTGATCGGGAAGTAAGGCGATGCCTTACCGTGCGATGCAGAGTACGCCTCAAACACTGCAAACCCGGACACCTGCGCCTTAAATTCGTGAACCAATCGGGACTTGCCCATCCCAGGCTCGCCCATAATGCCGATGACTTGACCATGACCTTCTCGCGCCTGCTCCAAGGCCCGCTGCATCTGCTCAAGTTCGTGCTGCCGACCGACGAAACGCGCAAGCCCACGGCTCGCAGCCACCTGCAAGCGCGTGCGATGCTGGCCCACTCCCATTATTTCGAATACCGGCGTGGGTTGCTCGACGCCTTTTATCTCAGCAGCGCCAAGGCTCTTCAGCTGGAAATATCCTTCGAGTAATTTCGCCGTGTGCTCCGTGACAAATATCGTGCCGGGTGCGGCAATCTGCTCCATACGTGCGGCGAGGTTGATGGAATGCCCGACTGGTACGTACTCTGTATGCAAATCGTCTTTGCGAATCGAACGCACCACGACTTCGCCGGTATTGAGCCCCACTCGCATCGCAAGGGATGCACCTTGCTTAAGACGAATTCGCGTGGCGTAGGGTTTTAAATCCTCCTGCATCTTCAATGCGGAGAATGCCGCCCGTTGCGCATGGTCCTCGTGCGCAAGCGGGGCACCAAACAGCGCAAGGATGCCATCTCCCAGCACTTGCGCGACGTATCCTTCGTAACGATGGACCGCATCCATCATGATTTGCAGTGCCGGATCTATGACAGAGCGCGCCACCTCAGGGTCCAATCCTTCGAGCATTGCGGTCGAGCCCTTCAAGTCTGCGAACAGTACGGTGATTGTTTTGCGCTCACCGTCTTGAACACCTCGTGATTCCATAACCCGTTGCTGAGCGCGAATGCGGTCGGCGAGGTGGCTTGGGGTGTAATCGGCGACGCGGCGGGTGGTTGTCTCGGTCGCTGGCGTGACCGTGGCCGTAGGCGTGCCGCAACCGTCGCAGAATTTCGCCGTAGGTCGAAGTTCACATCCGCAGCTAGAGCATGCTCGCTTAAGGGGCGCAGCGCATTCCTCGCAGAAATTCGCGCCCTCGCGATTATCGTGTTGGCAGGCGGAGCATTTCATCGGACACATTCTAGATGAACGCACGACCTCCTTGGTTAGAACACCGCGGTTCGGGTATGACCGCGCTTTCGGTGAGCCGATATAGGTCTGCGCGCCGCTACCCGGCAGGGGCAGCTTTCCGACTTCTGAGCGTCAGGAATGGAGAAGTGCCAGTGACTCTTCATGGCCGGACGGAGGCACCTACCGCACTGCAGCGATTGACAGTCGAGACCTTGTAGCAGGAGCCTAGCCCGCTAGAAACTACGAACGCGCTTTCTTCGCCCCCACCCGCTCCGCCTGCACGCTCATCCCGAAGCGCATGTAGCACGCGTGCGCACGTGCCAGCGCGGCAGCTCGTTCGGCCGGTTGACCTTCCCGTTCGGCCAGACGTGCACGTAGTTCGTGTAGCTCGCCTTCGTAGAGATGAAATCCGGTGCGTGCCAGCAACGCTGCGTACTCGTCGAGCGTGCTCGCAATTTCTGCGGCAGATTCGTCCAGCACGAGCTGCGCACGCGCGAGTACAGCGTAGCAATACGGGTTGAACCACAAACCCGATGAGCGCAAGAAGACCACGGCCTCATACGCGGCCGCGCGGCTTGCTCTGAACTCGCCGAGCGCGAATCGGGCGGTACCGACATGCGCGAGGAAAATCGGTTCGAACGGTCGTGCTGCGCGTAGTTGGCGCATCTGCCGCAGGGCCCCCTCCGCGGTCTCCAGCAGGGCTTTCCATGCACCGTCACGGGCGAGCGCGGCGCAGGTCGCGATTGCCGCGAGGCTCTCCATGCCGGGGCCGCGTTCCCTGGCCAGGGAGATTGCGGCCTGGGCGACCGGCCAGAGATTATCGGGCCGACCGGACCTGTAAACGACTTCCGCTTCCATGGCCGCAAGCTGTACGGCCTGATCGCTATAATTCCGCGCCAGCGCGAACTGCCGCGCGCGGTGAAGTTCTTCCACGGCGAGCGCGGGGTCGCGCAAGTATCCGATCACGGTGGCCCGGGTCAGGTAGGCGCCGATCAACGGACCGACGCCGGTGGCAACGGCGCCCAGGTCCTGATCGTTATTGGTCAGGGCGATCACTTCGTCGGCGACTCTTTCGGCCTGCTGCAGTTCACCGCCATACCAGTGGGCGTACGCAAGGAAGGTTCGGGCGGCGCAGCGCAGGCCCAGGCTTGTGGTGCGATCGGCAATCTGCACGGCCGCCGCAGTGTACCGGGCATAGTCGAGCGCGCTCCCCTGATTGAGGCCGCGGACCACGGCGTAGTTCATGTTGAGCATGGCCAGCGACCGCATATCGCCGGCGCGTTCCGCGGCCATGCAGCCTTCCTCAAAAAGCGCTGTCCAATCCGTGGCCGATTCGCCCAGGGTCCAGCCCATGGTCAGTGCCCGTGTACAGGCGACGACTGTCAGCGCAGGCGATTCCGGATTCTCCGCGGTCATGCGCGCGAGCGCGCGCACTCGCTGCCAGTGATGGAACGCAGCCTTCACGTCGCTCAGCCCGACCCATTCCGCGGCGCGCCGATGCCAGCGTGCGGCGTCGAGAAGTTCGCCGGCTGCCTCGCAGTGTTGGGCCAGCAGCGCCGCCTGTTCGTCGAGACTGTCGCCCGCCTGCGCCTCCAGCGCCCGCGCAACGGCGGCATGGATGCGCGCTCGCCGGCTCTGCAGCAGCGAGTGATAGGCGACCTCATGGGTCAAGGGATGCTTGAAGGCATATTCGAACACCGGATAGAGCGTACGGGCGTGGACGAAGTCGCCCCCCTGCAGCCGTTCGAGCGCAGCAGCGAAGGCTGAGGGTTCGAGATCGGTCACCGCCTCGAGCATCGGACCGCTGAACTCCTTGCCAATGACCGCCGCCGTCCGCAGCAGCTGCTTCGCCGCCTCCGGCAAACGATCGATGCGCGCCGCCAGCAGCGTCTGCACACTGCCCGGCACCGCCAGCTGCTCCAGCGCCGTCGTTAGCTGGTAGTCGCCCGGGCCGCCCAACAGATCCCCACCTTCGACCAGCGAGCTGATCAGCTCCTCGGTGTAGAACGGATTGCCCGTCGTCCACTGGATGATCCGCTCCGTCAGCGCGTGGATCGACGGATGGCGGCCAATCAGATCCGCAATCAGCTCCCGCAGCGGCACTTCGCCGAGCGGCACCAGTGGCAGCTGCTGGTAATGCGGCTTCGCCGCGAAAGCGGCGACGTACTCCGGACGAAAATTCAGCACCAGTAACCCGCGCCGCCCTTCGACTGCGCTGGCCATTTGATTGATGAACCCATCGCTGCCGGCATCAACCCAGTGCAGATCGTCAATCAGGGTCACGGTCACTTGACCCTGCGCGTCCTGCGCGCGAATGACTCGGTGCATCAACTCATACAGTTGGCGTTGTTTCGCCTCGGCATCTATCTGCGGGGCCGGGTGGCTCGGATCACCGACCCCCATGAACTCGAACAAGATCGGCAGGCTCTCCTGTAGCGCCGCGTCGAGAAGTATCAGCGTGCCCGCAATCTTCTTCCGCGCCTGCGTGGCATCGTCGTCAGTCTTGATATCGAAATAATTGCGGAAAAGTTCGAGGATCGGCACGTAGGGAATGTGCTTGCCGTGGGCCGGGCAATGCGCTTCGAACACCGGGACTTTCTGCCGCCGGCAGTGCTCGATGAATTCGAAACACAGCCGGCTCTTGCCGAGACCGGGCTCACCGACGATGCCGATCACCTGGCCGTGGCCGCGCTTGGCATGGTCCAGCGCCACTTCCAGTGCCTGCATCTCTGTTGTGCGTCCCACGAAGCGCGACAGCCCGCGCGTGATGGCCACATCGAGCCGATTGCGCGCACTGCCAGTCGCTTCGAGTTCGAACAAGGGTACTGCTTCCGCGAGCCCCTTCAGATCGGTTTTG
>JANOVQ010000031.1:0-1702 GCA_031417495.1 Pseudomonadota bacterium
GGCGCACTGTGCGACTGACCCGTGATTACTATTTAGGCCTTCGCGAAGTGTCCAATGCGGAGTATCGACGCTTCCTCAGCAGTCACGTTTCGCAGGGGGTGGACGGCCAGGATTTAGATGCCGATCCGCTGCCAGTGTCGAATGTGACCTGGGTGGCGGCGGCAGCCTATTGCAATTGGCTCAGTCGCCGCGAATCGCTACCGCCGTTCTACCAAATCAGTTTCGGTAAGGTCTTGGGGCTTAATCCCGCTGCCGCGGGCTATCGCCTGCCCAGCGAGGCCGAGTGGGACTTCGCGGCACGCATCACGCCTGCTCACACCGTTGTCGAATACCCCTGGACTGGCACTTTTCCGCCGCGTGGTCGAGTCGGGAACTTCGCCGATCACGCCGCTCGTGCGGCTGTGCCCAAGGTGATCGACGGGTACGACGATGGCTTCGCGGCGGCGGCACCTGTGGGCAGCTTTCCAGCCAATTTGCGCGGCTTTCATGATCTCGCGGGGAATGTCAGCGAATGGATGCACGACTTCGCAGCAGATCTCCCCACGCTGCCAGCGACGGATCCGCTGGGGCCCGCAACGGGCACTGCCCATGTGACCCGCGGTTCGAGTTGGGCCCACAGTGAGCCGCGTGAGCTGCGCCTGAGCTATCGTGCAGCGAGTGCGCTAGCGCGCTCAGACCTGGGTTTTCGACTCGCGCGTTACGCGCAATAAGGGGTAACCGCGCATGTCAGCCCGTAATTTTCTGGTCTCGTTGTTGTTACTGACCCTCACCGGGGCCTTGGCGGTCCACGCCGAACAGACCACGCCGGCAGCACCCGCGAGCGCTGCGCCTACCGCTGGCGAGCCAGAAGCGCAGCCCGAATATCGCACGCGCGCACTGCCCACCGATACTTTTAAACCCAGCGAACAGGTCTCGGAGGACTATGCCGTGCCGTTTCCTGCAGACATTTAAGGACTGGTAGGGAATTTTCATGCGCCCAACGCTCATCGATCTCAATGACAGCGAACTCCGAATCAGCCGCGGGGTCGATGAACTTGCGCGCAGCCCGGGTTACGCGACCTTGGTCGATCACAAAATTGAAATTGGCGAGACCGGGCATGCCAACGCGTGGCGCGCGCCGCGCCAATCCCACCACGGCTTCTGGCAATTGTTAGACACCACCCCGCTCGCCCAGCTGGGCAAACGAGTGCGCCACGCCGGGGATCTCGCTTATCTGCACCTCGCACATCTGCGCGAGCGCGGTGGCCGCCCGAGCAGCGCTATTTTTATTGTTCCGGGCGCGTACCAACGCGCGCAACTCAGTTTGCTGCTGGGCATCGCGCAAGCTGCCGGCCTCCAGGTCGAGGCCCTCGTCGACAGCGCCGTCGCCGTCGGCGCGACGTTGCCGCCGGGTCGTTACACCCACGTGGAAACCTCACTCGCCCACTCCACCATCACGCGCTTGGAAGTAGATGAACGACGCGCGACGCGCACTCATTACGAAATCGTGGAAGAGACGGGTTTCACGCATTTCGAACAACGCATCATTAACTGTATCGTCGCGGCTTTTTTAAAAAGCTCGCGCTTCGATGCGCTCCACGACGCGCTCACCGAGCAACTGCTGCACACCCATCTTGCGCAGTGGCTCGGACTCCTCGCCGAACAACCCGAAATTACGCTCCACATCGACTATCGCGGGGTCCGTCACGCGGCACGCCTGCGG
>JANOVQ010000032.1:0-14475 GCA_031417495.1 Pseudomonadota bacterium
CAATGTGGCGCCGGAGAGCCTGGTCATCAGTCGCGTGCGTCAAAAATCGATCACCGGTTGGCAGCGTCCGCGTAAAGAAAAGAAGGGATAGCGATGAGCGTCGCGCTGGCAGACTTGTACGATAGGTACGGCGAAGAGCTGCGTGTCGCCGCGCCAATTTTTCAGGATTTCGGTGGCAATGTGGAGTTCGAAGGACCAGTTAGCATTATTAAGGTGTTCGAGGACAACACGCTGGTTCGCGCGGCCCTTGAGCAACCGGGGAATGGCCGCGTACTGGTCGTCGATGGTGGTGGGTCGCTGCGCTGTGCTTTGGTAGGCGACATGCTCGGCGAATTGGCGGTGAAGAACGGCTGGGCAGGAATCCTCGTTTATGGCTGTGTGCGTGATGCAGTGCCTCTGCGCGCGTTGCCCGTTGGGATCAAAGCCTTGGCCACAAACCCACGCAAGAGCGTTCGCCGTGGCGAAGGGATTGCAGATCTCGCGGTTCGCTTTGCGGAGATCTCGATCAACCCCGGTGACTACCTCTATGCCGATCGCGATGGCGTAATCGTGGCTGAGCAAAAGCTAAGCTGAGAGCGCCTACCGTGTCTGACTCGTTCAAAGTCGCCTGTGTCCAAAATTGTGCCGAAGATGACGTCCTGGCCAACCTCGAGTTTGCCAGTAAACTGAGTCGAGACGCGGCTACGGCAGGGGCTCAGTTGATCTGTCTGCCGGAGAATTTCACCTGCCTTGAGGAGCATGATGCCCGGTATGTCAGCCACGGCCATGACGCGCTAAGTCATCCTGCGCTTCCTCATTTCGCGGCACTGGCGCGTGAGCTCGGGGTTTTTTTCGCGTTAGGGTCCTTAACTATCAAACTCGGCGATACCAAGGTCGCCAATCGTAGCTATCTAATTTCACCGCAAGGTGAGGTCCTCATGGAGTACGACAAAGTCCATCTCTTCGATGTCCGACTTCGCAACGGGGAGTACTACCGGGAATCTAACGCGGTAGTCGCCGGCAACTGCGCGCGCGTGGCCGAACTTCCTTGGGGGCGGCTCGGTTTGACGATTTGCTATGACGTGCGCTTTCCGCACTTGTATCGGATGCTGGCGAAGGCTGGTGCTGACTTTCTCGCCATACCAGCCGCCTTCACCTATACCACTGGGCTCGCGCATTGGCATGTCTTGGTTCGTGCGCGGGCCATTGAGACCGGATGCTTCGTTTTTGCGGCGGGACAGTGCGGAACTCGACGCTGGGGTCGCCGCACCTTCGGTCATTCTTTAATAGTCGATCCCTGGGGCGAAGTGCTGGCTGACGGTGGCACCGAACCCGGCTTTGTTATTGCTGAAATTGTGCCTGCCAAGGCCGCAGAGGCACGCGCGATGATCCCTGCCTTGCAACATGATCGAGAAATCTCTCCACCCACCTGAACGGGGCGTCTTATTCAGGGCAAGTTAACTGCCGTAGCGCTACGGTGCGAGGTCTTCGCTCTCGAGCTGCCGATCACAGACGAGCTCCGAGCGAATCGTTTACCGGTACTTCGGGTACCATTCGGATATCGCCAGCGAGTACCGTAGGTTAAGATTTAACGATGCGCTTCAAGCCCCTTTCCGGTGTCCTTTGTGCAGCCTTCTGCGGCATGTGGATGTGGGCGGCTTGGGCGGCAGATTTCGCGGCACCCGCTGCCGCGCGCCCATCGCCTCCGGTGGTCGGTGGGGCGGATTATGCTGCAGAGTTGGCGCGGGTGCAGACTGGTGGCCGTGTGCTGGATGTGCGGCCTGCGCTTGATAGCGCAGAATCTACTTACGAGGTCCGAGTTTTATTGGATGCGGGAAGAGTCAGAAGGATCGTCGTCGATGTCGAATCCGGGCAAGTGAAGTAGTTGCGATGCGGCTTCTTTTAGTTGAGGACGAACGACAGCTACGCGAAAGCTTGGCGGCGCGCCTACGTTCAGAGGGATTTGCGGTAGACGTCGCGGCGAATGGCGCTGAAGGACTCTTCAGTGGTGGTGAATACCCGATCGATGCGGCGATAGTCGATCTCGGGTTACCTGACCTGCCTGGGGCGGAATTGATCGCAAAGTGGCGGGCTAAAGGTTTGACCTTCCCGATTCTTATCCTCACGGCGCGAAGTAGCTGGGAAGATAAGGTAGCGGGCCTGGAAATCGGGGCTGATGATTACTTGGTCAAACCCTTCCATACCGAAGAGTTATTGGCGCGCGTGCGTGCCCTATTGCGTCGCGCAGCGGGCTGGACCGAAGCCAAGCTGCGTTGCGGCGCTTTTATCCTCGATACCGGCGCCAAGTCGCTGACCTACGATGGAAACGAAATAGAAATTACAGCCTTCGAATACAAAGTCCTGGAGTATTTGATGATGCATGCGGGGCGTGTCGTATCAAAGACCGAGCTTAGCGAACATCTCTACGAAGATGACAATGATCGGGACAGCAATGTATTGGAAGTGATCATTGGCCGCTTGCGCAAAAAACTGGATCCTTCTCGCGAGCTCAATCCGGTGGAGACCGCGCGCGGACACGGCTATCGATTTCGGTTTGAGCGTACTTCGGCGAGCAGCGAGTGACACCCTGAGCCAGCACTGAGTGCTGGGCAACGTCGGTGCTGCACTCCCTCCATAGCAGGCTATTAATTGTCGCGGGTGTCGTGCTGGCAGCGTTTCTGAGCGTTGCCGCAGCGGTACTCGATCATGGCTTCAGACAGACCGCAAAGGCTTCCGTTCAGGAACGTCTAAAAGGCCAAATCTTCGTTCTGCTCGGGCTGGCCGATCTTGATCGGCCGAGCCAACCCCTCACAGCTGCCCAGATTCCCGACCCCGCCCTCGCGATGCCGGAGTCGGGTCACTATGCACAGGTTTATGATGCCAAAGGCAAAGTTCTGTGGCGCTCGCGTTCGATGCTCGGGCTCACCGTGCAGTGGCCCGGAGAGCGCGCTGCTGGTAATTTCGTGTTCGAAGACGCGATCTCCTCCACGGAGGAGCGGCTTTTCTGTCTGAGTTATCTGGTGCAATGGGAACCACGGGACAAGCGCAAGCCAGAGGTCTACACGCTGCAGGCATGTGAGGGGCGCCGAGAATTTAATTCTCAGGTCCATGGATTCCAGCGCAGCATGTGGCTGTGGTTTAGCGGCCTCGCCGCTTTCCTGATGCTGATCCAAACCGCGATTTTGCGCTGGGGTATCGCGCCTTTGCGCCAGATTGCGAGCGAGCTGCGGGCAATTGAGTCGGGGCAGCAGAGCGCCTTGGGTGGCAATTATCCGCGAGAGCTGCAAGCACTTGCTCGCAATTTGAATGCTCTGCTAATCGCCCGTGATACGCACCTACAGAGATACCGAAACGCCTTAGGCGATCTTGCGCATAGCCTGAAGACGCCGTTAGCGGTAATACGTTCGATTCTGGAATCGGATCATCGAGCGCGCGCAATTGCAGATGCTCTCAAGGAACCGGTTGACCAACTCGATGCGACGATTAAGTACCAGTTGCAGCGAGCGGCCACTGCGGGACGCGGCGCACTAGCGCCACCGGTCGAAGTCGGGCCAATCCTCGAACGAATTATCGTCTCCTTGCGCAAGGTCTATCACGCCCGCCCGATCCTGATTAGTGGAACTGTTGCACCTGCGGTTATTTTCTACGGTGACCAGGGGGATCTGATGGAAATCCTCGGCAATCTTGCCGATAACGCGTGCAAGTGGGCACGCTCGAGGGTCTGGGTCGAAATATTGCGAGACAAGCCCGCATCTGACAACGCCCGTCCCTGGCTGCGCATTAGAGTCCATGATGATGGTCCCGGCGTTCCTCCAGAACGCGTGCACGAAGTAATGCGGCGAGGTACGCGCTTGGATCAATCTGTCGAAGGACACGGCATTGGGCTCGCCACCGTGCGCGAAATTGTCGAGACCGGCTACGTGGGCGAACTCACCTTACAATGTGGACCGCAAGGAACGGTCGCCGAGGCGCTCCTAAAGTTCGACTAACGCGGTTGCCAAAGCGCCGTTGGGTTGGCGGGATGCTGATATGATTACGACCAAATTATAGGCGATATTTCATGTCCAGTTTTGTCCCGATCAACGCCGAAGCCCCGATCATTCGCGAGGGGCGGCGCAAGAGCACCTATAGCTACGAAGAACTTATTGCGTGCGGACAGGGCAAATTATTCGGTCCTGGCAACGCACAGCTACCCCTGCCGCCAATGCTTATGTTTGATCGGATCGTGAAGATCGAAGACACCGGTGGTCGCTACAACAAGGGCGAGATGATTGCCGAATTGGATATCAAGCCAGACCTGTGGTTTTTCAAGTGCCATTTTGAGGGAGACCCGGTAATGCCTGGATGTCTAGGGCTCGATGCCATGTGGCAGTCCATAGGCTTTTTTCTCGCTTGGAAAGGCGGTCTAGGGCGTGGTCGGGCACTAGGTGGGAGCGAAATTCAGTTTAGCGGGCAGGCCACTCCGGACAAAAAATTGATTCGTTATCACATCGATATCAGGCGCCTGGTACAGCGCGCGTTGGTGATGGGAATCGCCGATGCGCGCATGGAAGTGGATGGCGAGATGATCTATCAAGGAACTAACCTTCGAGTCGGGCTATTTACGGATATGTAATATCCGGCAGCAGAGCCCTTTAGCCTTGAAACGCCAGTTGCGCAGCATGCGCACCCGGGGACGTGCTGCGCGCTCTATCGCGCGGTTCACTCGTTAGGTGAAGCCCCCATTAGAAGTGAAAATTTCTAACGTGCCATGCATTTTACTCACCTTGTTTAGCGGTCAACTGCCGCTTCTGGGTTCAGTTGCAGATGGTGTTAGATTCCACGATTCCCGTCGTCAAGATACACACGAAGCATCTCAATATTTCTTTGCACATCAGACAGCCAGGGATGGATTGCGCTGGCTGCCTCGAAGGCCGAGAGCGCCTCCGCAAATTTTTTCAGGCGCAGATTACATTGTCCGCGCCCCGCGAGGGCACCAAAGTGATGGGGCTCCAATTTGAGCGTCTCTTCGATATCGGCAAGCGAACGCGTGACGTCATTCTGCAAGAAGCGCAGGAGTGCGCGCTGATTCCACACCTCAGCAAAGCGTGGTGAGCGTTTGACTAAATCATCCAGCAGCGCTGCGGCCCTTGCCAGATCGCCGACGGACATCGCTGAGCGCGCATTTTGCAACTGGTCGCTAGTCTCCTTTGACGAACCCAGCAACCAAAGTTGCCAGATTTGCTGTTCGAACTCCTCAGCCTGCAGCGGACTATCGCTGTTTTTAAGGCGTTCGAACAATCCAGGAAGTGCGGGCGCAGTCTGGTCTGCGGCAGCGATCGAGAAGGCGAGTGCCATGCAGGCCCACAGAAGGATGCGTAATGGTGATCGCACCTTCATGGATCTTACGTGAGTTTGGCTACTTGAAACGCTTCGCGCGCGGCATCGATCGTAAACGCAATATCCTGTTCAGAATGCGCAGCCGACACGAAGCCCGCCTCAAACGCTGACGGCGCGAGATAGACTCCACGGACAAGCATCGCATGGTAGAAACGTTTGAATTGCGCGAGATTGCACGCTGTGACTTGAGCGTAGTGTGAAATTTCCTTTTCTTGAGTGAAAAACAAACCGAACATCCCCGTCACCGTGTTAGTGGAAAAGGGGACGCCGATTTCATCCGCTACCGCCTGTAGTCCGGCGGTCAGCGCGAAGGTGCGTCGTTCAAGTTTGGCGTAAAAATCTTCTTCAGCAGTGATCTTCAGGGTGGCTAGACCACTTGCCATCGCCAACGGGTTGCCGGACAAGGTGCCCGCTTGATAAATCGGCCCTGATGGCGCGATCGAATCCATGAACTTGGCAGCTCCACCGAAGGCTCCCACCGGCAGACCCCCGCCGATCACCTTCCCGAGAATGGTGAGATCCGGCACGATTCCATACATTCCCTGCGCGCCATTTCGATGGACACGGAACCCGGTCATCACTTCGTCGAAGATCAGAAGGGCGCCGCTTTCTGTGGTCAGTCTTCGTAGCATTTCGAGAAACCCTGGCTGCGGCAAAACACAGTTCATGTTTCCGGCGATCGGCTCAATGATGACGGCAGCGAGATGGTGCCCGAACTCTTTGAAGACGGTCACTAGGCCATCAACATCGTTGAATGCAGCAGTGAGTGTGAGATTTGCGAGTTCGGTTGGGACTCCGGGCGAAGTCGGAACGCCAAGTGTGAGAGCGCCCGAACCAGCCTTTACCAACAGCGAATCTGCATGGCCGTGGTAGCAGCCTTCGAATTTCAAGATATGTGCTCGGCCAGTAATCCCGCGCGCCAGTCGGATTGCGCTCATTGCCGCCTCTGTTCCCGAGCTGACCATGCGAATTTTTTCGACGGACGGCAGTAAGGCACAGACCGTTTCAGCGAGTGCAGTCTCGAGGACGGTCGGTGTGCCGAAGCTGACGCCGCGCTTTAACTGGCTCTCAATCGCGGATGCAACTTCAGGGTGGGTGTGTCCGACAATCATGGGGCCCCAGCTGCCGACATAGTCGAGATAGCGGTTTCCGTCCTCGTCATAAAGGTACGCGCCGTCGGCGCGCTCTATAAAAATCGGATGTCCTCCCACGCCGTTAAATGCGCGTACCGGCGAGTTGACGCCGCCGGGGATACGGTTCTTGGCCTGCTGGAACAGTTCCTGTGATCGCTCGTACATGAGAAATGACCGTATTTACGTGAAGAGGTTTATGTATTGGGCGGTTGCGGCCGCGATATCTGAAGGTCCAAAGATGCCACTGACCGCAGCCAAAAAATGCGCGCCAGCGTCGATGACGATTCGGCCATTCTCAGGCGTTATCCCACCGATCGCAACGATAGGGATGGACAATTCCGCGCGCGCTGCGCGCAGTAGATAGAGGCCCGCCCGTGTCGCAAAAGGTTTGGTCGAAGATGCAAAGAGACTGCCGAATGCCACATAGTCAGCGCCAGCTTCGGCTGCGTCGCGAGCCCTCTGCAAAGAGTCATAACAAGACACGCCGACCCACAATCCTGGGCGAGCTTTCTTGGCGAGAGGTAGGGCATCTAACTCGTCCTTTCCCAGATGCAGCCCATCTGCAGCGGATTCCACTGCAAGTGCAAGATCGTCGTTAATGATTAAAGGTTTTCGCTTACGGTGACAGATTTCTCGAAGCTCGCGGGAGATCTCGAGACGCTCTAAAAAATCCCGTGATTTGTCCCGATACTGTAGAACCGCGGCGCCACTTGCGAGGCAAGATTCAGCGCGAAGTAGGAGTTGCTGTTTATCCGCAACCGCAGCGGTGATTGCATAAAGGCCGCCAGTTGGCAGGCTTATTATGGGCATCGAAAGTCACCTGCGCCGGCGCTCCAGCGGTCAGGGATTTGTTGCGCGCCGCCAATCGAATTGGCGGCGCTGACTGCCCGCCCGGTGTAGCACTGCGCAGCGCCGACGGCACTTTCAAGTGTGTAACCGCGGGCGCAAAATGCGGCAATTGCGGTCGACAGTGTGCAGCCAGTTCCGTGGTAAGTGCCACCCAGAACTTGCCATTTATATTCAGCAAATAGGAGACCATCGCGATAAAGGAAGTGACGCGATTGCGCAGCAATGGCATCGTCAGCACCCGTTAATAGTGCGAAACGACACTTAGCGCCATTTCCGGTGAGCACTTTGCCGATGTCATCGAGTGCGACGGAATTAACTAAACAGCGAGCCTCTCCAAAATTGGGTTTAATTAGGGTCGCCAGCCCCGCAAACATTGCCTGCAGCCGCGGCACCAAATGGGTGGACATTAAGTTCGCGCCGGTACTTGTCAAGATTATTGGGTCAAGAATCACAGGGATATGAACTGGTAAGCTCTCAAGTGCTTTGGCTACCGCTTGTGCAACATTGAAATCCGGCAGCATTCCAATTTTGCATGACGCAACTTGCCCGATGTCGGGGATTAAAAACCTAACTTGGTCCAGGATGTCGACAGGATTTGTGGGTACGACGCGGCTTAATCGCCGTGTATTTTGAATCGTAATGCCGGTGGTGATAGGCAGCGCATGGCACCTCAGAGAACTGCAGGTCTCGATATCTGCCTGTAAGCCGGCGCCACTCGGGTCTAATCCGCCAAAAACCAGGACAAGAGGGAGCTGACTCCTGAGGGGTAGCGGAAATTCGAATTTATCGGTGTTATCTGGCATGGCCGGTTTCGATCATTACTTCCGCACGCAGCCTCATCGCCAAACTACGTTAGCATTGCACTCCTCACCAACGACAGAGTGTTTTTGCGTGCGGAAGTATTTATGTGTCATCTGTGGATTCATTTATGACGAAGCACTTGGTCTTCCAAGTGAAGGCATCCCGCCGGGAACAAGGTTTAATGACCTGCCTTTAAACTGGTTTTGCCCCGATTGTTCCGCACGCAAGGAGGATTTCGAACTGCTTCTCGACTAGAACATTCACCTCTATCGACGCAACTCGCATTCAGAACGGTTTGACCTCAGCAAGGATTACGACCGCGACAAGAATTAGCACCGGAAACTCGTTCAGCCACCGATAGTAGGCCTGGGAATGGGGATTCGACTCTACCGCAAAGAGCCGCGCGAGATACCCAAGGTATATATGGTACGCACAGAGTATCGACACAAGTACCAGCTTGATATGCAGCCAATTCGCAGAGACAAACCACTCAGTGCCTTGTAGGTACACGAGGTAAGCGCCGAAGCCAAGCGTCAAAATTGCTGCTGGGGTCGTAATTCCATAAAGCAGCTTCCGCTCCATCAC
Organism: Pseudomonadota bacterium; assembly: GCA_031417495.1. GTDB lineage: Bacteria > Pseudomonadota > Gammaproteobacteria > CAIKBL01. The sequence goes on from JANOVQ010000032.1 coordinate 8,727, forward strand.
TTTGAAGCGGGCGATTCCAACTTCGTCGTTGGCGGCGGCATGATAGACAAATAGGCGCGGCAGATAGAATAGGCCAGCGAACCAAGCGACCATCGAGATTAGATGAAAGGATTTGACCCAGAGATACATTCTTTCTCTCAAGTGTTGCGCAAGCGCGAGCCTACACGATAAGGAACGACGCAGCTAAAAGGCCTATATCCAAGGTTAGTCTGTAGCCCGGCCGTGACCAGAGATGAGAATAACTGTGACGCCACGCCACTTATTGAGGGTTTGGCTGCGGCCTGGCTACTCCAAAACCGCGACATCATCGGCAGCCGGTGAAGCCTCGTCCTATCTGGAAGTGGAATCGTCGCCGGGCAATCGCCTCGGCCTTCGCAGGGTTTCCCCGGCTTGCCTTCTCTGTGGCGGTGAGCTTGACTATTCAGATTATGCGCCTAAGGTAGTGGGCTGAGACTGGGACAGGGTGTCGATGCTGTTAGCCATTCGTGCCAAATTATTCGAGATAGGAAATGTTTAATCGTAAAAAGCGCAAGCAAATCGACGCGAGTTCCATCATCGGGCAGCACACCCACGTGCTCGGAGATATCACCTTTGAAGGTCGCCTTCACATTAACGGCACCGTCAAAGGCAATGTTTCGGCAGATAAAGACGAAAAGGCGATGTTGACGTTAAGCGAGAGTGGATCCATCCATGGAAGCGTACAAGTGCCTTACGTCATTTTGAACGGCCCAGTGACCGGGTCGGTTTACGCGATGGATCATGTCGAACTCGCGTCAAAGGCGAGAGTCGAAGGAGATGTGCACTATGCGCTTATAGAGATGGCGATGGGCGCGGAGGTTAATGGAAAACTGGTGAGAATTGCCCCCACGGCGTCCGAACCCCTGCGCCTGAGCACGCCGATAAGAAAGGCAACGCAGTAGATTTTTGTTCTTTAATTAGATAGCAACTTGCGAGCATTCAAATGTCAGCGATTTCCCCAAGCGCCGAACCAACTTACCCGGCGCCACTCTTATTCACGGACGCCGCAGCACGGAAAGTTAAGGATTTAATCGATGAAGAGGGAGATGAATCCCTTAAATTGAGAGTGTTTATCTCTGGTGGCGGATGTTCTGGATTTCAGTACGGATTCACCTTCGATCAAGCCGAGGGAGACGGGGATACGGTGGTTGAGAATCAAGGGGTCAAATTATTGATAGACCCCATGAGTATTCAATATCTTACTGGCGCAGAAATTGATTACAGTGAAGGCTTGGAGGGCGCACAGTTCGTCATCCGCAATCCGAACGCACAAACGACCTGCGGGTGCGGCTCGTCATTCTCCGTTTAGCCCGCCGCGCAAATACCAAAAATAGCCGGGTTTGATTCCCCAGTAACCGATGGGAGGCTCCGTGGCAGGCCCTGCATGCGTTGGTGCGCCAAGCATGCGAATGCCACCGCCTCGAGCGAGGCGCCCAGAATGCCGTAATCGCCGGTTCGTTCGTAACCAGTAACTACGCCGCGTCCTTGCTTTGGCAGGCAGGCGAACGCAGCGGATTATCGGCCTGGCTTCCCGGCGAGATTGCTGGTGGGGCTGCATTATTGTAATGCGCTCTATGGAGCGCTTACCGTCAAACGGTGCTCGACGCGGCGTTCCAGTTGAACCCAGACCGCCTCACACAGCGCCACCCGACCCCCGACCCCACCAGCACTGCCAACCAACGTCGGGATCAACTGGCCGAAACCCGTGGCGACCGCAGCCGCCGACGCGCTGCCTTCAACACTAAATTTTCAACAACCGGTGTCTCATCGTGCTTGATACATTCCGGATGAGTTCGGTGGACTCGCCTGAGTTAGGCGAGTTACTGGCGCGGATTGCGCGCTTGTTAGCCCAACGTCGAGAGGACTCACACAAGCTCTACAGCATGCATGCGCCGGAAGTGGAATGCATCGCGAAGGGCAAGGCGCATAAGAAATACGAGTTCGGGGTGAAGGTGGGTGTGGCGACGGGCACGCGCTCGAACTTCGTGGTGGGGATGCAGAGTCTGCCGGGGAATCCGTATGACGGACATACGTTGGTAGATTCTCTTGACCAAGTGGCGCGGCTCACGGGGCAACGGCCGTTGAAATGTTTTGTTGACCGAGGTTATCGAGGACACGACGAGACCGATACCACGGTGGTGATTGTGGGGCAGAGACGTGGGATGACGCCGCGTTTGAAGCGATTGCTGAAACGCCGCAATGCAATTGAGCCCGTGATAGGCCATCTGAAGAACGATGGTCGATTGGACCGCAACTATTTGAAGGGCGCAGCGGGTGATGCGATGAATGCGGTGCTGGTGGGTGCTGGCCATAACCTGCGCCTCATCTTCCGGAAGCTGCGGCTTCTTTTTGCCTGGCGCTGGGAGCCAAGCATTGATCCTGGTATCGCGTTGGCCATCTCATTGTCGACTCGGGTCAGATGAAAAGTGACTTCTTCAGGGACGACTATTTAGGGCCTTGGTCTCTTCTGAGAAGGGTTTCATTTTTGGCCACCATTGTGTTTTTCTCATTCCCGTTAGTGCCGGTGAGCGCTTCAAGTCGAGCCAATAAGGGGGCGGTTTGCGTAAGGAATCTCTTTTGGAATTTAGAATCCAATGCGAGCGAGTTTGGCAGCTTTACGGTGAGGGGATCGCGATGAATGCCATTGATTAAAAACTCAAAATGGAGGTGAGGACCTGTCGCTAGGCCTGTGCGACCGACGTAGCCGATCGTCTGTCCTTGATTCACCGTTGAGCCGGCATGGATATTTTGGGCGAACTTCGACATGTGTCCATATAAAGTGCTGTAGGTATCGCCGTGCTTTAATTGAATTACCTGGCCGTAACCGACTTTCCAGCCAACAAAGGAAACCTTTCCGTCCGCGACGGCCTGGATGGGGGTCCCTGTCGGGGCCGAGTAATCAACCCCTTTGTGTGCCCGAATACGGTTCAGAATAGGATGCTTGCGCGCCAGGCTGAAGCGAGAACTGATGCGGGTAAAGTTAACCGGCGTACGCAGAAAGGCTTTGCGCATTGCTTCACCTTTATCGGAGAAATAGCCAGCTACTCCATTTTCGTTATCGTAAAAAATCGCGCGTAGTCGCTTACCGCGATTGATGAATTCAGCAGCAAGGATCTTACCGTTTGAAATCTTCTCACCGTCTTTGTATTGCTCTTCATAGACAACACTAAATTGGTCTCCGCGCTGTAGCTCGCGCACAAAATCGACATCCCATCCGAAAACTTCGATGAACTCCATGATAGTTTTATCGGAAAGCCCAGCCTTTTGCCCGTCTATGAAAAGCGAGTGATTGATTCGTGCAATCGCCGAGGCTAGACGAACCTCCGGCTTTGTTTTCGTCCAATGTTCGCTGAAGCGCGTCCCTTTTCTGTGGAATCGAGCCGAAGTCAGCAGATCCTGTTCAAAAATAACTTCATTTACGTGGGTATTTCCCATGCGGAAACGCAATATTTGCCCGGGTGATAGGTTAACAAGCGCGCCTCGGGCTTCTTTGCTGATATCTAAGAGCCGCTGGAGATCTTGTCTATCTGCACCAATGCGATCAAACACTAATGAAAGGTTATCGCCCACGTTGACAGTAACGTTTGTCCAAGTGGGTTCGGGATAAACCAAGTTGCTCGGTGTTCGCCAAGGACTTCCGTAATTCGCTGTCTGTCGCGGCAGCACCGGAGGTTCGAAAGGTAGGCGTAAGCTTTCGTCGGTTTGTAGGCTTCTATTTGAGCCTCTCGTCGCAGTCCGTGAGCGAACCCCGATTCGCTCCATGAGCTGCGAATCCGCATTGAACTCACGAGTGTTAGGCGAAAGAAAACCCGGTCGGTTAAAATGAATTCCAACCCATAGGATACTCAATGAGCAGAGGACTGTAGCAAGCAGCTTACGGTGGTGGACGAGAGCGTTTTGTCTACGACTATATCGTGACAAGTATGTGTCGCTATGAATTGTGCGGTAATAGCTCACACGCCCTCCAGCGTATTGATTCGGCAAAATAACCGGTGACTCCGTTTCGGTCAACGAATTGAGCTGAATTGATTATGTTAGGCTCGTCCCAATCAGTATGACGACAAATCAACCAAAGAATGATGTTCCCCGAACAATTTGAAATCCTGCGCCGTGGCACTACTGAAATACTGGTCGAGAATGACTTCCGCAGTAGGCTCGAACGGGGGACGAAGCTAATCGTGAAAGCGGGCTTTGACCCGACTGCGCCCGATCTTCATCTTGGGCACACCGTTGTGCTAACGAAAATGCGCCAATTTCAAGACCTTGGGCATGACGTCGTCTTCTTGATAGGGGATTTCACGGGCCTAATTGGCGACCCTAGTGGCAAGACTATCACACGGCCTGTGCTGTCACCGGAGGAGGTTGATTCTAACGCCACCACCTACAAAGAGCAGGTATTTAAGATCCTCGACCCCGATCGGACTCGGGTAGAATTTAACTCGAGGTGGATGTCGCCGATGACTGCAGCGGATCTGATTCGACTCGCTGCCAAATATACCGTTGCGCGAATGCTGGAACGCGATGACTTCCAGACTCGATATTCCTCTCAAAAATCGATAGCGATTCACGAATTTCTGTACCCGTTGGTGCAGGGATTTGATTCCGTTGCGCTCCGTGCGGATGTTGAGATAGGCGGCACTGACCAGCGGTTCAACTTGTTGGTCGGGCGACACTTGCAAGAAGATTACGGACAGCTTCCTCAGACCGTCATCACCATGCCCCTTTTGGAGGGTACCGACGGTGTACAGAAGATGTCGAAATCTCTCAAAAATTACATTTCTCTCAACGAAGTTCCGGGTGAGATGTTCGGCAAATTAATGTCGATCTCGGATGATTTAATGTGGAAGTATTTCAGTCTACTCAGTTTCAAATCAGCGCGGGAAATTTCGTCCCTTAAAGCCGAATCGTTGGCCGGGCTAAATCCGCGGGACGTCAAATATGAACTGGCGCTAGAGTTGGTCGCGCGCTTTCACGGCAAAGTAGCCGGAGAAGATGCCAAGCGCGAATTCATCGCGAGATTCTCCGAACACGAGCTTCCACTCGAAATACCGAGGGTCACCGTAAAAACGGAGGCGGGGACAATCGGTATAACCCAAATTCTAAGAGCGTCTGGTCTAGTACAGAGCGCGTCGGAGGGCCGACGCATGATTCTGCAAGGCGCTGTTCGAATCGATAGCGCCCGAATCCACGACGACACGCTGGTCTTCAAGTCGGGTCGTGTCCTGATCATCCAAGTTGGTAAACGAAGATTCGCACAAGTCAATGTCACGTAGAAAATCAGTGGCGCTGGGAATGTCTTTAAGCTGTCCCTCCCCTAAACCAGCTGCAACCATCCAACGACCCAATCGGGCACGGCCGACACTAATTCAGATGGGAACCAAAGTGGCGAGAAGAATTCTACGAAAAGCATTGCCCAACGGTTGACGTGGAAGCATCGGTGCGTATAATCCGCCTCCTTCACGTCGGGGTACTTGCCTCGACCGTTCTTTAAAAATTTAAGTCTGACCATGCAATTTGTGTGGGCGCTAACGCCGAGCTGAGTGTGAAGACATTCGATCGGTGAGGTTTAGCGCAAGCTTTAACCGAGCTGATCAAACAACTAGCCAAATTTCGGTTTGGCAAACACTTCAACTGAAGAGTTTGATCCTGGCTCAGATTGAACGCTGGCGGCATGCTTAACACATGCAAGTCGAACGGTAACGCGGGGGCAACCCTGGCGACGAGTGGCGGA
>JANOVQ010000033.1:0-13851 GCA_031417495.1 Pseudomonadota bacterium
GGGCAAGCCGTGAGCCACAAACCACTCCGCAGCACTGCAGTGCAGACGCGTCGGCGCGTCTGCGAGTCGCGCGCGAAGCTGTTTCTGCAAATACGCCGAGAACAGGGAGTGATAACGAAACCAAATCCGCTCTGGCCCCAGCGGTCGAATGAAAAGGCCCGCTTTTTCGAGCTCCATAATCATGGATTCGGCGTTCGGTTTGCCGGTCAGCTGGGCACACAGATCTGCAGTAAAGCGTTCCAGGACACTGGTGTGAAGCAGGAAATCGCGCGTTTCAGGGGTCTGTGCCGAGAGCACATCGTCGGCGAAATATTCCTCGAATTGGGGATCGGTCGAAAACCCCAGTAAATCCCCCACGCGCTTGCCGACGCCGCCGCGGAGCGCCAGGCGGGTCAATTGCAGCGCGGCAGGCCAGCCCTCGGTGCGGGCATACAGCTCATCAACCAATTGTTTATCCGCCGTCGCGTCCAGACTGCCATTAAAGAAGGTATCGGCCTCGCTGCGGGTGAAGCGTAAATCGCTGGTCTTGAACAGAATCGCGATACTGCGCATCTGCAACCGGCTCAAGCCGATTTCGGGCACGCGCCGAGAACCAATACAAAGCGTGACGTGGCTCGGCAAGCGGTCGAGAAGGCGGGTCAGGAAGGACAGGATGACCTTGCTCTGAATCACCTGGAATTCATCGATGAAGAGCGCGACGGGGCGCGGATCCCGGCTTAGCGCACTCAGCGCTTCATTGACCGCACCAAGGCTTTCCCCGTCTTTCAGCGCAATGAGCATGCCCTTGGCGGCAGGCGCATGCATGGATTGGGCGTTTTCTACCAGGCGACCGAACTGATCGAGGAAGCGGGTGGGATCGTCATCCCCTTCGTCGAGAGTAATCCATCCCGTGGCCACGCCCTTGTGCTGGACGCGCGTCATTAATTGCTGCAGCAACGTCGTTTTGCCATGACCGGCAGGTGCTTGGATAAAGATTACGCGATACGCATTGGTGCCGAGCGCGGCGCCCAGCAGATGGCTGCGGATCACGGCACCATCGAGGGCCATGGGTGGCACGATTTTGTGGTTAAAAATGTTCAAGGCGAGCGTTGCGGCTTGGGTACCCTGGCTGGTTCGAGTTTAACCGGGTCGACGTTGCCACCGGTGACCCGGGCTGCGGACGCGCTTATTGCACCGCACATTAAGGTCACCGAGAGAACCCGGCGTCCAGGCTTCCCAACCTAACCTAAAACTACCCGAACGGGTGGCGTCTTCCGCCACCATCCTCGCTACGCTCCGCCGTTACTTCAGGTTGCAACCCTCAGTCGGGGCTGCGGAGAATAAATCGCGATGAGAATTATCAATATCGACAATGGGGGCACCCTCACGGATTTCTGCGTGATGGAAGGGGCCGAGGTCCACCGCGCGAAAGTGCTCACCACGCCCTACGATCTCAGCAAGTGTTTTTTTGACGGGATCGCGAAGGTCTCCGAAAAAATTTACGGCGCGAAAGATCCGGCCCGGCTGCTGCGCGAGACCGATTACGTCCGCTATTCGACGACGCTCGGCACCAATTCAATTATCGAGCGCAAGGGGCCACGGCTCGGCGTGATCGTCGATTCGATGTCCACCATCGATGCGCTGTGCGCGAGCGCGGCCTCGCGCGAATTGTTCGAAGCCTTGGTGGAGCGCCGCTTCGGCACCATCGACACGCAACTGTCAGATAAGCAATGCGAAGAGGCGATCATTCGAACGGTTAACGATGTTGCCTCGCGCGGCGCGGTGCGCATCGTGATTGGCCTGACGGGGCCCGCTGTGATGGCCCAGGAACGACGGCTGATCCGCATGGTGCAGCGCAAGTTTCCCTCGCACCTGCTCGGTGCTGTCCCAGTGGTGACCGCCAGCGGTCTCGCCGACGAGCCTGATGACAACCAGCGGATTTGGACTGCACTCTTTAACGCCTATCTGCATCCGGCGATGGAGCGCTTCCTCTACAGCGCTGACCACCGCCTGAAATCTCACAAGTGCAGCAATCCCCTACTCATCTTTCGTAACGACGGCGGTACCGCGCGCGTGGCGAAAACCACCGCGATCAAGACCTATAGCTCGGGCCCGCGCGCCGGTATGGAGGGCGTGCGTGCGCTCGCCGAGCACTACGGGCTTAAGCGGGTCATTTCCTACGATGTGGGCGGCACGACCACCGATATCGGCCTCGTTGAAGACGGCGTGATCAGAAGCCTCGCGCGTGGTCAGGTCGAAGGGATCCCAATCGCCTTCCCACTCGCCGACATCGCAAGCGCCGGAGTCGGCGGCAGCTCGGTGATCTCGGTTGGCGAGCGCGCGCTCAAGGTGGGCCCGCAATCGGTCGGGGCCGCACCTGGACCGGCCTGCTTCGGTCTCGGTGGCAAGGACGTGACGATTACCGATGTGATGCTGCTCGCGGGGATCTTATCGCCGACCACGTTCTTCGGCGGTGATCTCACCCTCGATGAGGCGAAAGCGCGCGAAGTAGTGAAAACCCGCATCGCCGATCCGCTCGGGATCGATGTCGAGAATGCCGTTGCCCAGATCATCCAGGCCTGGGTCAATCGGGTGTCGCTCGGCATCCGCGATTTCGCAGCGGTTGATGGCGAGACCACCTTCGTCGCCTTCGGTGGTGCCGGCGCGTTATTGGCGACGGCGCTCGCCGAACAGGCCGGGGTGACTAAAATTATTATTCCCGGGCTCGCGGCGGTGTTCAGTGCCTGTGGCATCGGTTTTTCCGATTTGTCGCATGAGTATCGAAATAAATTGCCGGAGAGCGGCGCCGCGCGTAATACCTTAGTCGACCAACTGACCGAGCGAGCACGCCGCGACATGTTCGCCGAAGGAGTCGATCTCGCCGAATGCGAGTCCACCTGGCAGATCCTGGGTGACCAAGAGGGGGCCGATTATCTCGTCGCCGATCCACGGAATATCGAATTGCCGAAATCCCTGGTCGGCCGCGAGTTGTCGCTGGGCTTCAAAGTCGTCAAGAAAATCGAGCATTTTTCGTTCACGCCCATCGGCAACGAGACGCCGCGCGCGGCAGTCTCCAGCGGCGGGCGAAAAATCATGGTCAAGCCCGGTGATTGGCGCGAAATTCCGGTCTATCGACTCGAAGACCAGGTTCCGGGCGCGACTGCGCTGGGGCCGGCGATCATCGAAGAAGAGTATTTCACGGGCAAGCTCGATGAGCACTGGCAGTTCCACATCTCGTCCAATCGCGATGTCGTGATCGAGAAAAAATGAAAGAGGCAAGCGCATGAAAGTAAACATTACCGAGTATCTCGCCATTGATCTGGAAAAAGAACTCTGGGAATGCCGCGTCTGCGGGCATGAACTCTTCAACGCGCGGGATAACTACAAGCGCGGGCTACTGGTGCACGATCGCAAGCTCGACGAGATCCATCCACATCTGCTCGATCCAGAAAAATACGCGTACACCTTCTGCCCCGATCCGAAATTTACCGCGCTGCTCGAATACTACTGTCCTTCCTGCGGCACGATGATCGAGACCGAATATACGGTGCCAGGTCATCCCCCGGCGCGCGACATCGAACTTGATATCGACGATCTCAAGAAAAAAGTCGTCGAGTGGGGCGCTACGCCCGGCCGACCGGAAATACCGGAATGGAAGTCCCCGCGACACCATCACGAGCATAAATAGGACTTCAGGGCAGTCTCATGAAAAGAATTTCGGTAGATATCGGCGGCACCTTCACGGATTGTTTTGTCGCGTGGGGCGATCGTTACGTGCAGGCCAAGGCGCTAACCACTCATCATAATCTCGCCCTCGGCTTCAACGACGCGCTCGAGGACGCAACCACTCAACTCGGGATCGGCACCACGGAATTACTCTCGAGTGTGGACTCGGTGCGCTATTCGACGACCCTGGGTACCAATGCGCTGATCGAGCGCAACGGCCCGCGGATCGGGCTCATCGTGACCGAAGGGTTCGGCAGTACCGTGCCGCTCTCGCGCGGCCGCGGCTACGGCGAAGGCCTGCCGTTCGAACAACAACGCGATCTGACCCGCGCCAAGCGGCCCGAACCGCTGGTGCCGATCCCGCTGATCGCGAACGCCCGTGAACGGGTGAACTATTCCGGCGAGATCCTGATGGCGCTGGATGAAGAAGATCTCAAGCACAAGATGAAATATCTGGTGGATCAGGGGGCCGAGACGATTGTCGTGATGCTCACGAACAGCGTTGTTAACCCAGAGCACGAACTCAAGATACGAGAACTATTTCTCGAAGAATACCCGCTGCATCTGCTCGGCGCGGTGCCGATGTTATTGTCGCACCAGGTCGCAGGCCGTAAGGGTGAATACACCCGGGCAACCTCGACGATCATCGACGGCTATCTGCACAATGTGATGTACCACGGATTGGGCACACTAGAGCTGAATCTGCGCGCGAACGGCTATAACCGGCCGATGCTGATCAGCCACAACTCAGGTGGCATGGCGCAGCTGAACTCCACCGACGCGCTGCAGACCGTTCACTCGGGGCCGGTCGCCGGCATCGCATCCTCAGAACATCTCGCGACTGAAGGCAGCCTCGGCAATGTGGTTGCCTCCGACATGGGCGGCACCAGCTTCGACATCGGCATCGTGACCGACGGCGGCGAAAAATATTACGACTTCCATCCGGTAATCGATCGCTGGCTGGTCAGCGTGCCGATGGTGCACCTCGTGACCTTGGGCGCGGGCGGCGGCTCGATCGCAACCTACGACCAGCTCCACGACACGATCAAAATCGGTCCCGAGAGCGCCAGCTCCGATCCCGGCCCGGCCTGTTACAACCGCGGTGGCACCCAGCCGACGGTGACCGACGCCGACATGCTGCTTGGCTACCTCGATCCCGATAACTACGCCGGCGGGCGGATCAAGCTCACGCCGTCGCGGGCAGAAATGGCGATCGAGGATAATCTCAGCGATCACTTCGAGCGCAGCGTTATCGACATCTGCAAATTGATCAAAGAAGCCGTCGACCACAACATGGCCAATGGGATTGCGACTGAACTGCGCTCGCGCGGCTACGATCCGGCCGAATTCACGTTGTTGGCATACGGCGGAAATGGCCCGCTGCACTGCTGCGGGATTGCGAACGCGCTATTGGTCAATCGCGTGCTCGCGCCGCCGTTCTCGTCGGTGTTCTCGGCGCTCGGCGCGGGCAACGTCAACCAGATGCACATTCACGAGAAATCCACCTACACCGTGGTCTACCACACCGGCAGCAAGCAGATCCTGACCGACTTCCGCGCGCTGAACGCGGCGATCGAGGAACTTGAAGATCGCGGCCGTGATGACTTGCTGCGCCAGGGCATGCGCGCCGAAGATGTCAAATTCCGGGTTGAATTAGACATGCGTTACGGCAACCAGCGCGTCGAGACCGCGGTGCCGGTGAAAAAAGCGCGCTTCGATAGCCTGCACGACATCCTCGAATTAATCGGGACTTTCCATACCGCCTATGGCGCGCGTTTCGGCGAAGGCAGTCAGGCCACCGAATCCGGCGTGCGGATCAACACCTTGCGCGTGACGTCCTTTGTCGAGTTAGACAAGGTTCATTTCGGGAACATCAAGCCGTTGGCCGAGAAACTCGCGGCGCGCCCGGTCGGTGAGCGCGCCTGCCATTTCGTCGGGGTCGAGGGCAAAATGATGATCCCGCTATACGACGAAACCGCGCTGATCGCCGGGACCTATATCGAAGGACCCGCGATTGTGACCACGACGTCGACCACCTATTTAGTTGAATCGGGTTGGAGTTTTCATGCGTCGAATCATGGCGCGGTATGGTTCCATCGCCTGCCAGTTAATTAGCGCGACGCCGAGGTGTGTTGCAAAGTAGCAGTGGCCCCGACCGCTTCAAACCCCGCTTAAGCCGAGCCGCGAAACAGAGGATGAGCAGATGAACGATCTATCAGAAAACCAGCAGCTTGCGGCCCTGAGTCCCGAAGACCGCAACCTCTACGAACAATTTCTGGTCGAGAACCAGCTTTTCTACGGACCCGATCCGGCGATCATGAGCAATCATGGCCTCTCGCCGCGGACCGAGATCGAGCAGCAGATGCTGACCACTACGCTCGATACGCACAAGATCAACCTCGTGCGTGGACGGCTGAATTCTGCGCTCGAAGAATCGTTCACGATGGTTGAGCAGATGGGTGTCGCGCCGGGGGCCAAATGGGGCGATCTGGTCACCGCGATATTTACCTCGGTCGGGGATATGTCCCAGGTCGCCCCCCACGGCATCGTGGTGTTTGCGTCGGTGTGCCAGTATCCGATCAAATTCATTCGCAAGTACTGGGAAAACGATCCGTCGGTTGGGATCCGTGAAGGCGATGGCTTTATCCATAACGATTCGCGCTACGGCAATATCCATAACACCGATCAAAGCCTGATCTTCCCGATCTTCCACGAAGGCGAACTCGTCTGCTGGATCGCCTCCACGATTCATGAAGGGGAGAACGGTGCGATCGAGCCCGGCGGCATGCCCTCGATCGCAGAAAGCCGCTTCGACGAGGGCCTGAAAATGTGCCCGTTCAAGGTCGTCGAAGATTTCATGATCAAGCGCGATCTCGTGAACTTCCTGCAGAATTCCGTCCGCGATCCGAAGCTCCAACTCGCGGACATGAAAGTGAAACTGCACTCGCTGCTGCGGCTGCGCGAGCGGGTGTTGAAGATCATCGAAGAATTCGGCAAGAACTACCTGATCACAACCCTGCGCAAGACCTTGGAAGATACCGAGAACGAAGTGCGGCGTCGGATCGCTGAGCTGCCGAACGGCACGGTCAGGATCAACACCTGGATCGATGACGATCTGCGCGAGCATGTGCTGGCGAAGATTCCGATCAGCATCACCGTCAAAGACGACCAGATGACAATCGATCTGCGCGGGGCCTCGCCCGAGTTATCGAATCGCTCGACCAATGTCTGCGCCGCGTCGATGAAGACCTGCCTGCTGACAAATCTCGTGCTCTATTGCTGGCCGGATCTCCCGAAGAACCAGGCCGTGTTGAGCGCGATCGAGGTCCTGACCGACAAGAACTCGATGATCGATTCCTCACCCGATGCACCGAACGCGATGAGCTTGTTGCCAATCTTTCAGTGCTTTTCCCTGCCGTCGACGATTTACGCGAAGCTCGCCTACTGCTTACCGAAGCGCTACTCGGCGATCAACGCTAATCATTACAACCAGCCCGCGACGTTCGTCTACGGCGGACTGACCCAGCACCAGGAAGTGACCGGAAATTTCTGCGCTGACATCAATGGCAACGGCAGTGGTGCGCGCGAGAACTCGGATGGAGAGCACGGAATTTCACCCGTCTTTGGCTATATGACCGATACCGGCGAGATGGAATTGGCCGAAGAAGAGCTGCCGTTCATTCGTCTCGTCGCGCAACAACTCGCGAAAGATCGCGTCGGTGCCGGCAAGTACCGCTCGGGGATGGGCTACGAGCAGATCAGCACGGTGCGCGAAAGCAACGAGTTCGGATTCATGTCTGGGCAGAGCGGTGCCAAACACCCGAGCGCGTACGGCTGCTTCGGGGGCTACGGCAGTCCGGCCTACCCGCTCGCGAAGATCAAGAACATCAACGTTCTCGAAATCCTCAAAAATGATCCTGAAAACTTCAAATTCAGCATGGTCGAGCTGATGAACGAGCAGCGCTACGCAGGCGGTGAGTACACCGTGCAATCCGCGCTCAATTTCGAGATTTGCAATCAGGGCGAGATCTACATGATCTGCCAGGGCGCTGGCGGCGGATACGGCGACGTGTTGGAGCGGCCAGCCGACATGGTCATGAAGGATATCGAAGAGAAATTAATTTCACCCGAGTACGCGCTGCAGATCTACAAAGTCATTTTCGATGCGAAGAAATTCATCGTTGACGAAGCAGCAACGAAGGCCTCGCGTCAGGGCGAGCGCGAAGCGCGCAAGCAGCGCGGGATCCCCTACGACACCTTTGTCGCCAATTGGGTAAAGGACGGTCCCGCTGAGGACATCCCCTATTTCGGCAGCTGGGACGATCCCACCAAAGTCATCGCCACCCCGCCCGAGACCAAGCGCTATGTGATGGAAGCGAACAAGATCAAGGGCGTGATGATGACCAATCCGAAGGATCGCAAGATTAAGCATCTGCAAGCGGAAAATGCCGCGCTTAAAGCGAAGGTCGCGGCGCTCGGAGGCTGAGGCGAGTGGATCTGATTGCGCACTTCGCCGCGCTCGCGCAAACACGAAACCCGCTGTGGATTGACGGCGCGGCCTATGTCAGGCGCGTGTTAACCAAGGATCGCGCGCTGCCTTGGGAGGATACGGCGGCGTTTGTGGCCTTGGTCCGCAAGCAGCAGCAACTACTCCAATCCGATGCGCTGACGCTCGATCTCAGCGATTATTACCTGGCAGTCATTGCCGCACAGCCCGCGCTGGTGCAGGCGATGGGCGCGCGACCACGACCGACTTACGCGCTGAAAACCTTGCTTGAGGATGCCCCATCGCTCGCACGCTTATCCGAGGTGGTCAACGCCGTCGCCCAGATCAAGGGCGACACCCCCCTCGTCATTGCATGCCCCTCGCCGAAATTGTGGATACAGACCGCCTTCCAGACCGTGCAGCCGGGAGGGCAGGCAGTGTTCGGTTGGGAGGAAGCGGAGAAAGCTGCGGTCTATGTCGCGGGATTTCTGCGCACCTTCAGCCAGGCCGGCGTCGATGGCGTCCTCATCGTGGACCGACCCACTGAAGGTCCCAGGAACGCGCAAGAACTCGCGGCCTACGCGCCACTCCTGAATGTTGCCGATCACTACCGCTGGACCGTTGGCCTCGACCAGCGCGATGCGGACTGCAGTTTTGCGGGCAGTACGCTCGGCTTCGTCATCCACAATCGACCGGTTGAAGGGCGCTGTTACGGCGCGATTGTGGACGAGCACCTGTGGTCTGGCGATGACGAACGCGCACTCCCCACGGCGAATTTTTATTACACTGAAATTCCCGCGAACGCCGCGCCCGATTTTGTGTTGTCACGCTTGCAATACGCGCGAGCGCGGACCTGATAACGGGCGCCTGCAGCAGTCACCCGCGGGAAGTTAGCGCAAGCCACCGATTGGCTTTTTTTTCGTAAGCCGATAAGGCTCAGTCCAGCAAATAAGTATGCAGCGCAGGCCTGCCGTCCACCCTATCGGCGATCAACATGCCGTATTCCGGCACCTGTACCCAGCTGGTGGTGTCGCGAGTGAGCGGTTCGGAGGCGATGATCACGGCGTTCGCGGAGGAGCCGCCGCGCATGGACCATTCGCCGGCGTGCAGGCCATATTGATGCCCGACCGTGTACCACAGGCTGAGATAGCTGAGATTCGCTTCGTGCACGCGCGTCGGATCGCTGGTCGCGTAGCAGCCAAAATCGAAACAGTAGCGAACGGCGACGATCTGGTGACCGGTCGCGATGAAGAGATTGACGGACGAAGAAGTCGTAATCCCAAGTTGCGCGCGGACCTCGCGTAGAATTCTCAAGGTCTTACGGACAGCCTCGGCAATTTCGTGGGATTCGAAACGGCGCGTCAGTTCGATCTCGCCGTCGAACTGCGAAACCAACAGCGCATAGATCCATTCACTGTCGGTGGTGCCGCGAATCTGCGACAAATACGCGGGCTTTACCTGGGTGGCGAGCAGCGGCTTCATGTCGTTCACCCTGGCGAGATCGCCGTTGTGCGCCAGCGCCAGGGGTACGTTTTCGAACTGGAACGGATGCACATTCTGTAGCGAGATATCGACGCCTGTGTGGTAGGCCACGCCGCGCACATGCGCGAGCAGGCAATCGGTCTCCACTTTCTCGGCAAGATTTTTGAGATTGCGATCGAACACCGGCAAGGTGGTCACGCCATAGGCGAAGGGTTTCGCGGCGGCATGCGAGGCACCAGACCAGGCGCGCATGCCGAAGCCCGCCAGGTTCAGCATGTGCAGCATCTTCGGCATGTAGCTTTGGCGGATCAGCGCGGAATCCGGCTGAAACAGCAGGTGATCCAGCAATACGGGCTGGCCTAGATAGAGCAGGGCACGGCACATCGGTTTATCGCACTCCCGGGTTTTTGCGCACGCTTTGCGCCGCCATTCAAGCGCGCGGCGGCGTCCAACTTCCTTCGAGTGCCAGCACCCCGTTCATGAAATTCGACAGCAGCATCGTTGGCTCGCCGATCTTCAAATCGGGCATGCGGGTGGCGAACTCGCGCAGAATACATTTCACCATCTGTCGTCCGAGCGACGCGCCCATGCAGTAGTGGGGTCCGTTACCGAAACTTAAGTGTCGGTTCGGGGTGCGCAGCACATCGAAGCGATCCGGGTCTGTGATGACTCGTTCATCGCGGTTGCCTGCACAATACCAGAGCACGACCTTATCCCCGGCTTTGATGATCGTGCCGTCCAGATTGAAATCCTGCAGGGCAGTGCGTCGGAAGTGCATTAGTGGCGGCGACCAGCCCATGAGTTCCTCGACCGCGCCGTCGATCCGTTCCTCGAAGTCTGCGCGCAACAGGGCCTTCTGTTCCGGATGCTTCTCCAGGTTGATAACGGCGTGCGCCATCGCATGGCGCGAGGTGTCGTTGGCGGCAGCCACCAGCAAGGTAAAGAAGGCACCGAGTTCCTGCTCGGTCATCTGCTGGCCTTCATAGTTGGCCTGCACGATCCAGGTCATTAGGTTGTCATCGGGTTCGCGGCGGCAACGCGCGGCTTCTTCGTGCGCAATTTCCATGATTCGCCGGCCTGCATCCTGGAAGACTGCGAGCGGTGGTCCGATATGTGCGTACATCGGATCGGCCCAGGCCCCGAGCTGCTCGGCGCATTCGATCAAGACTTCGCGCCGGTGCGCGTCTTTCAGGCCGACGAAAACCTCGGCGAACACGCGACCGGGTAATTGCTTGAACACGAGCTCGCAGAGATCGCCCTTCCCGAGTGAGACCACTTCATCGACGACTGTGGCCGCCATCTCCCGAATCTGCTGTTCCATGCGCCGGATATTGCGTGGACTGAACGCGAACTGCGTGATCCCGCGTAGCGCCTTGTGGCGCGGGTCATCCATGACAATGAAGGAGAGAATGGTTTCGAGATTCGGGAAATCATCGAGGAACACGCCCTCGGCCGAGGAGAACACCGTGTCGTTGCGCGAAAGCTCTTTGAGATGCTCGTAGCGCACGATCGCCCAGTAACCCTTGGTGTTCTCAAGTCCGGGCGCCAGCGGCTCAGGGGGGCGATGCCAGGACACCGGTTGGTGATCACGCAACCATTTGAACGTGCCCTCGCGTTCTTCATAGGGGCGGGCCCAGAACGTCAAAGAGCTGAGATCGATGTCGGGCGCGGAGACGGTGTTCACGGGCTTGCCTTAAAAACTGTCCAGGGCGTCGAGATCGTCAATCGCGTAGGTCATGCGGCGAATGAATTCGAGCGAGGTGGCTGGCGGCTGCATCCGTGGCGCTTCCGGTGGCTGCCCGAGTGTTCCGGTCCACCACGCGAGCGCAGCGAACAGTTGTTGGCGATAGATTTTCCAAGCCGCCTCGAAACTCGGCGCTGGTGCGCCGCACTCGCGAAGTTTCTCCAGATAGCACTCAATCAATTCGCGTTCGAAGCGGCGGCGATCCTCAGGTTGGAAGGCGGTGGAAATCGCGTAGGCGACATCACGGCCCCAGTTCCCTTTGCAGCTGCACTGCCAGTCGTTGAGGCCCATGCTGCCGTTGGCTGCGACATACCAGTTTTTGAGGTGGACATCGGAATGCACCAAGGTGCGCGGCAGGCTGCTGTGCGCGGCGACGCAGGCCAGGGTCGCCGGCCAGATCTCCGCCTGACGCTTAAACAACCGGGCCGGAATGACCGCTTCGGCGTCGCTGAAGCCGCGGGCGCAGGCCGGACCGAAACCCGCCAGCTCGACCGTGGCTTTGAAATATTCTTCCCAGGTGTTGAAGCCCGTGAGCGCGGTCAGCTTTTCCGGTCGCGCATAGTATTCGCCGTGCAAACGCGCGAGCAGTGCCATCTGGCTTTTGCCGCGCGCGAGCGTCATCGGTAAATCAATGGGACAAAATTCCACTGATCCCTGCATATCGCGCATCACGATAATGGAGTTGAAGCTGCGCGGGTCGTGCTTCGCGAAATAGGCTACCGGCGCTTCGATCGGCAAGTCCGGGCGCACGAGATTATAGAAATTCGCCTCCGCCGCGATGCCGTTATTCATGCCGAGGATGTAGCGATTTTCCAGTTGCTGCGAGCCCTTGCAGAACACGCTGCGCGGCCACGAAGCAGGCGCATTGTCCGCATACTGGAGGTGAATGCGGCGCCGACTGGAGGTGCCTTCGTCCTTGGCGCCCAGGGTGAAACCCACGACTTCGATTCCCGGGTGCGCACTTTGCAGGATCGCAGTCAACCAGGTGGGGGTGATCGTTTCATAGGAGAGGGGAATGTCGTTGGTGTCGGTCGGAATCTTGTTCGCGCGCTGTTCGGCGTGGAACAGGGCCGTGATCTCGGCGAAGGAAGTGTTCATGGATTACCAACTTTCTGTGCAGTTTCGGCGCGGGTCCGCCCGAGAATGAAAAAAATCAGAGAGCTCAGGCCGTGGTGGCGCGCGGCACGTCGCTTTGCTCACCGGCGGGAAACCAGTCAGGCCAGCCCACTGCCAGATTTTGTTGCCGCGCCAGCGCACGCTCCTCAGCGCTTGCCAGGCGCAGATCCCATTCTTTCAGTGCCTTCTTGATGATGAGATTGTGCCAGACCGGTGGCAGCAAGGCGGTGAGAAAACACAGGAACACGTTCGGCATTCTGATCGCTGTCGCATCCGGCTTCAGCTTGTAGTAGGGAATATAAGAATCCAGGTGGTGGTCGGCGTGATTGGTGATTTCGAACGCCACCGGACGCGTGAAAAATCCGAGGTGATTCCATAAATGACGGCGCGCGACGGGCTTGCCATCCACGCGCACGATTCCATAGTGCTGAAAATAATTGAACGACTCGACCCAGAAGCGCGCGATGACCATGGATGTCAGGCAGACCGCGACGGCCGGCCAACCGCCGAGCTGATAAGCCAAGGCCTGAAAGACGAGCTGGGCCAGCAGTGCTTTCCACACCCGATGCTGGAGAGACCATCGCCCCTTGCCGCGCTTTTCCAGTGCGTCGCTTTCAATGCGCCAAGAGAGCAAGGTACTGGTGACAACGGCATTGGGGGTAAACGAGTACAGCGAAGCGCCGCGCTGTGCGGTGTCCGAATCTTTGCTCGTTCCCACATCGATGTGGTGGCCGACGGTGTGCCCGATATTGCGCGCGCAGTCGAGGTAACAAACCTGGAAGTAGGTGCCGACGAACTGCGGCAGCCATCCGCGTTGATGATAGAGCTCGTGGGACGGTGGCACGAACGCGATCACCGACATCCACGCCACGCTGATAATCGCACCGACGAGACTGGCGCCGGTGAGAAGTCCGTGGCCGACACTCCACGCCAGTAACAGGATCAACGCCGGACCGCTGACGGTGCATAGCCAAATGGGAATATTTGCCAAGGTGCGGTTGGAGATCCGCCGTTCCGCCAGATCGTCCGGCAGAACGGCATCCGCCGCAGCCAGAATGAACAAGGTCGAAAGGCCGAGCCAGGCCCACGGCCCGCCACGTACTACCCCATACGCAGTCAGGAGTTGCAAGCCAAAGGTCAGGTAATAGCGCGCGTAGTCTAGAAACATTGATTGACTCCTCGGACAGGCAGCGGACTTAAACGCGCTTGCTCAGCGCGTCGCCGCCAACTTGGGCTTAGGGGATTTTCTAACGTCCTTAAATAAATCTCGGCCGATCAGATATTTCATGATCTCGATCGAGCCACCGGCAATCTTGAC
>JANOVQ010000034.1:0-3583 GCA_031417495.1 Pseudomonadota bacterium
TGATCGAAACCATCAACAAAGTTCTAAGGGAAAAGGGGCATCGAACATCCGCGCTGGAGAGGCCGCACACCTCGCGCACGACGGTCGGCAAATTCGATGTTGATTCCGCATTGCTCGATGAAGGGATCGTCGGCGAGTTACTTGGTTATATGGAAGGTGAGGAGCGAACTCTCTTTTTCACAGAGTTTTCCGAAGACGCTAAGAGTTATGTGGATAGCCTTGAACACACGCATTCAGCGCAGGAATTCGCCAAGCTCCGCAACAATATGCACGCGCTATGTGGCGCTGCGCGTACCGTCGGCGCTATTCGGCTTGCGGCCTACGCGCGGCGCGTCGAGTATATGCCAAACGCGGAAATCACAAAGTCTGCGGCTCGTTTACAGTCCGAATTGAGTGGGCTGGTAGTCGAGTCGGAACTTGCGCTGCGAAAAATTGCCGGACTGGACTATTCCGCGTAATTGCCGCGAAGTAAACTGGAAATTCGGCGCTTACTCGATCGCTGGAAGTCTCAGTTGGAATCGTGTTTGCGATAAATTCGGAGAGAATACGCATGCCCTATCTGGACGGTCTGTTACAGAGCATTGGAAACACCCCGTTGATAAAACTCCGCCGCGCGTCGGCGAGTACCGGGTGCACTATCTTGGGTAAAGCGGAGTTCCTGAATCCCGGCGGCTCGATCAAAGATCGTGCCGCGTTGTCGATTATTCAGGACGCAGAACGGCGCGGGGTGCTCCACAAAGGCGGCTTGATTGTGGAAGGGACGGCCGGGAATACCGGTATCGGCCTCGCCTTAGTCGCCAACGCGTGCGGGTATCGCACCTTGATTGTCATTCCGAATTCACAGAGCCAAGAAAAGAAGGACATGCTTAGGCTCTGTGGCGCACGCCTGATGGAAGTCCCGCCAGCGCCGTATAAGGATCCTGGGAACTATGTCCGCGTGTCCGAGCGGGTGGCGCTCGAAATGGCGGCAGGGGAGGAAACCGCCGGTGTGCTGTGGGCAAATCAATGGGACAATCTCGCAAACCGAGCGGCGCACTTCGAAGGCACAGGTCCAGAAATCTGGGCGCAGACCGCAGGGCAGGTTGATGGCTTTGTGTGCGCAATCGGGACGGGGGGGTCGCTTGCCGGCATCGCCGCCTATCTCAAACAACAGCGCCCATCGCTGGTCACCGCGGTCGCTGATCCGCCCGGTGCCGCCATGTATAGCTATTTCACCTCTGGCGAACTAACAGCGGAAGGCAGCTCTATCACGGAAGGCATCGGACAAGGACGGGTCACCGCCAATATCGCGGGGGCCCTGGTTGATCGAGCCTATCGAATTCCAGATGAAGAGTCGGTCCAGATAGTGTTTGATCTACTACGCGAGGAAGGTCTGTGCGTCGGTGGTTCTTCGGGGGTTAATGTCGCCGGTGCGATTCGCCTGGCGCGCGATCTCGGACCGGGGCACACGATAGTGACGTTGCTCTGCGACAGTGGGACACGCTATCAATCGAAGCTATTCAATCCAGTGTTTTTGCGCGAAAAAAATCTGCCGACGCCGAGCTGGTTGTAAGCACTTTCGCGACGAACAAATACAAAATCCGCGCGAGCCACTCGAAGAAGAGTGCTCAGGTAACGTTTACGCGATATCCCGCACGCGGATAATGTACAGCCACTTCCCCAAGCTGGGGATCTTCGCGCAGCACCGTAAGCGTATCCGCCGAAAGCCGGACTAAACGACCAGCCGTAGACTCTTTGCCGTAATCATCGGCGATAATCGTGACCGACTGGCCTGCATGCAATTCGGAATCTGCGACGCAGTTGTTATGGATGTCTTGTGGCGTCGCAGCGGTGGCGATTGCCAAACCTTCGGCTGTCGTCATTGGCTGCATCGTGTCCGCCGCAAAATCTTCGATGCGCTTAACCCAGGCGGCGACGGCTGTTCGTGCCTCAGCAGCGGCGAATACCCGCGGGCTATTTTTTAGAAACCACACGCAGTGGAAACAAGCTGCATCCGCCAGTGAGAATTGATCACCAAGCAAGTACGAAGTAGCACGTAGTTGATCTTCGAGCCGGTCGAGCGACTGCAGGGTCTGCGCCAAGGCATGCGGCGCGGCGGTTTCGATCGCCGCCTGGCTGAAACCGGCAGACATGGCAGCTCGATCATGCAGAAACTCAGGCGGCAAGGCGGGCAGAAGATCCACCAGTACCACCGGCACGACCTGCATGAAGAATCGATGATCAGCCCAGTCTTCGAGCAATGCCATATTGCCGCTGGCCGCCGCCGGGATGCACGATGGCGTGGGAAACCGCCGCTCAATTTCGCGCGCGATGAGCCATGTATCGCAATAAATGTCCGCGCCGATCTGCAGCACCGGAATCCGCCGATAGCCGCCCGTGAGCGGGGTAAGGGCTGGCTTGGGCGCCATCAATGGTTGTTCGATACCGCGCCAAGTCAGACCTTTGTAGGCAAAAATACGCCTGATTTTCTCTGAAAACGGCGACAATCCATATTGATGGAGAATTATTTCAGACATGTGAGTTCTCCTTTAGGCGGTCCATGCCCCGCCCCGATCGGTGCGGAACCCGAGGCTGGTGTACGCCGCATCGATTAATGACTGGCCGCGTGGGTTGAGCAGTAAGCCTGTGCCCATGCGATTCATCGAGTATCCGAAGCTCATGTGACAATCCGGATCGGCGAAGCCAATCGAGCCACCTGCGCCGACATGCCCGAAGGCGTCTTCGCTTAACAGCAGCGAAGAATTCACCACCTTGGGTAAGCGCCGATTGTCGGTGGCTTTCATGAAGCCTGGGGCGAAGCGCACTGGAATCATAAGGGTGGCGTCTTCCTGGGTGGCGGCAGAGACTCTGCCCATACGCGTTAAGGTCTCACTTCCGACCAGGCGCACACCGTTGAGGCTCCCACCGTTAGCGAAGGGCGCATAAAGACCGGCGAGTGCTCGGGCATTGGCCATCCCATTCGCAGAGCCCACTTCCGCCGCTCGGCAAGCGCGTGTGTTCGGCTCGAAGGTCGCGAAATCACGCATGAATAACGCGGTGGGGGTATCTTTGGTACTTAGTGCAGTCTGGATAAACTTCGTCTCGATCCAGGCTTGATCGGGTTCGGCCAGGATCATCGGCGCCACCCGTGATTCTTCCGCTTCCGGCAATCCGATCCAGAAATCAAGTCCAAGTGGCTGCGCGATTTCGTGGGCGAAAAACTCACCGAGGCGTTGTTTGCTTGCGCGATGTACGAGTTCGCCGACAGTCCAGGCCATGGTGATTCCGTGGTAACCCTGGCGGGTCCCCGGCACCCAGAACGCGGGTTCTTCGGCCACCCGTTTTACCATCGCAGCGTAGTCCCAAAACTCACCAGGTTGAACCGGCGCCCGGACGTGTGGCACGCCTAAAGTATGATCAAGCGCGATCGCAACGCGCGCATCCTGTTTACCCTCGACGCCGAACTCCGGCCAGTAACGGGTGATCGCCGCATCCAAATCGAGCAGGCCGCGCTCCGCCAGCAAGTGGGCGCAAATCGCCATTGCCCCTTTGGTCGAAGAGAACACCATACTGATCGTGTCGCGAGTCCACGGCGCGCCGTTGC
>JANOVQ010000035.1:0-5834 GCA_031417495.1 Pseudomonadota bacterium
GATTTCGCCGGCAAGAAGGTGGTTATCTTCGGCGGGACGGGGCCGGTGGGGGCCTGCGTCGGACTGCTCGCGGCGCGCTGCAAGGCGCAGGTTTATCTGGTCAGCAATCGTGGGGCCGAACAGGCAGAGCAGGCCGCCCAACGCATAGCCCAACGCTTCGCTTGCGAATTGCACGGCGCCGATGGCGGATCGCCAAAGGCACTCGCAAAGATTTTGGAAGACGCCGAGGTAATCTTCAATACCGCCAAAGCAGGCGTGCGCATCATTGACCTTGAAGCGCTGCAAAAGGCCACTAAGCTGGCGATCGCCGTGGACGCGAACGCGGTGCCGCCCACGGGTATTGAGGGCATCAAGCCCAAAGACAATGGCGTACCTTTGCAGGCGCCGGGTGGCGGTGTCGGGATCGGTGCCCTCGCCGTGGGGGATGTGAAGTATCGCGTTCACACCGGCCTTCTCACCCGCATGCATGAATCCTCGGTGCCGATTTATCTCGCGTTTGATGAAGCGTTTGCGCTCGCCCGCCAGATCGTCGCTGCCCGCTGAGACGGTAATTATCGTCGCCCAGTCGGGGCGCCAACTGGCGGCCGCTGCGCGCAGTGCGGGCTGGGTGCCAATCGTTATTGATCGCTTTGGCGATAGCGATACCCATACCGCAGCGGCGGCAGTCACGGTGGTTGCCGCTGACCCTGAAGGCCTACTCGATATCGGAGACGTGACTACTGCCGTGGCGCGCGCACGTACGCAGGCGCCGGCTGGCGCAGTCGTGTGGGGCGGTGGCCTCGAAGCGCAGCCTGAACTTCTCGGCGTTCTCGCTCGGCAGGGACCGGTGCTGGGCAGCGATTTGGCGGCGTTGCGGTGGCTCCGAACACCAGAATTATTGGCCCGCGAATTAGCCACCCTGGGGGTCCCGATGCCGCGCGTGGTGCGCACGTCGCAAGCGGATCACGGCTGGCTGCGCAAGCGCTGCGCGGGGGCTGGGGGCTGGCATGTGCAGACCTACGTCGCGGGATCGCCAGTGCTGCCAGAAGAATATTTGCAACGGGCACTGCCGGGGCAATCCTATTCCTACACCTTCCTCGCGACGACCGAAGCAATCTTTGAACTGGGTTTCAATCTACACCTCAATCTGCAGCCATCGCGCAGGATGCCGTTTCGTTATGGCGGCGCGGTGGCCGGCGTGCGCCTGCCAGCCTCCGTGCAGCGCGCGTGCGCGGATTATGCGCGACGCATTGCGCGACATTTCGCCTGGCGCGGGCTGGGTGGCTTTGATTTCATCTACGATGGCCGGGCGCTGGCAGTGATCGATCTGAATCCGCGACCCACGGCGACCTTTGGTTTGGCTTATCCGGCAGGGCCGGTCTTCGCGGCGCACGTTGCCGCCTGTCGCGCGCAGCCATTACCTCCGCTGGTCGCCCGCGCCGCCATCCACGGGCAGGTGGTGTGTTACGCGGCGGATGCCATTCAAATTCCAAAATCGCTAGACTGGCCACGCTGGGCGGCGGATCGATCACCTGCCGCTAGCGTGATTCCGCGCGGCGCGCCGCTGTGCTCGATTCATGCCGCGGGTCGCAGCACGCGCGAAACGCTAGCCCTGCTTTCGGCGCGGCTCACGAGAATTCAAAAAGTCATCAGTTGCGGAGAGGAATCATGCTGACCGAGAATTTTTTGCCGCGCGCCGACGTCAACCTATGCGCGCAACCCTTGATCCGTCGCTTGCTCGCGGAACCGGCACGCTATCGGGTCGGGGTGTCCACGTTGCCCGGTGGCACTTGTATCATCGATGCCGGTATTGCCTGCCCAGGAGGACTGGAAGCAGGCCGCCTCATCAGTGAAATCTGCATGGGCGGGCTCGGGCAGGTGACCTTGCGCGCGCAATCGCCGTTCAAACGCTGGCCGTGGCAGGTGGATGTGCACGCGAGCGATCCCGTCACCGCCTGTCTCGCGTCGCAGTACGCGGGCTGGAGTCTCAACCATGGCAAGGGCAAAGAGGGCTTCAACGCGCTTGGCTCTGGGCCAGCCCGTTCGATTGGCAGTCGCGAAGCGCTTTTCAAGGAGTTGGCTTACCGCAATCCGCCCGCTGATACCTGCTTGGTGCTCGAGGTTGATCGCATCCCGCCGCCTGAAATCATCGACAAGATCACCAGTTATTGCGCAATCGAGCCCGCCCAGCTCACGTTGATTCTCACCCCCACTTCAAGCCTTGCCGGTGGCGTCCAGATCGTGGCGCGGGTCCTGGAAGTCGCGCTGCATAAACTCCACGCGCTGAAATTCCCGCTGGACAAATTGGTCGATGGAGCAGGCTCGGCGCCGGTGCCCCCGCCGTCCGGCGATTTCATCACGGCGATGGGACGCACCAACGATGCGATTTTGTTCGGCGGCAGGGTGCAGCTGTATGTCGAGGTGGAAGATGACGTGGCGCGCGAACTCGCTGCGCAATTGCCGAGCTCGGCTTCCAAGGATTTCGGTAAACCGTTCGGCAGGATTTTCAAAGACTACAAGTACGACTTCTACCAGATCGATCCGATGCTGTTTTCGCCCGCGCAGTGCGCCGTGACAGCCATGAAGTCCGGGCGCACCTTTGAAGGCGGTGTATTGCGCGAGGATCTGCTGGATCTTTCTTTCGGCGGATGAGCGCGAGTTTCGCGCGCGATCCACGGGTCGTGATTTTTACTGACGATCCGGGTTGGCACGGCAGGGTCTTGGTGGCCGCGTTGGCGGCGCGAGGGTTCGTCGCCGTGACTTGCTCGTTGAAAGATTGCGCCTTCGAAATCAGCGCCGCGCCGCCGCGTATCCGGTTGCCGGGTTTCGCGGGCGCGCTGCCGCACGGCGTGTTCGTGCGCGGCGTGCCGGGCGGCAGCTTGGAGGAAGTCGTGCTGCGGCTCGATTTTCTGCACTGCCTCGCGCTGTGTGGTGTGCCGGTCTTCAACAGCGGACGCGCCATCGAGCGCACGGTGGATAAAGCGCTGACCAGTTTTCAGTTGGCGTTACAGGGAGTCCCGACGCCCCGCACTTGGGTGTGTGAATCGGCGGCCATGGCAACGGAGATTGCGGCGCCGCTGTTTGCAGGCGGGCTTTCCTTAGTCGTGAAACCCTTGTTCGGTTCCCAGGGCGAAGGTCTGCTGCGGGTTGACTCGGCCGCGGCGCTTGCCGCCGTCGCACCCGCGGGCGGGATCTTCTATCTGCAGGAATATCTGGCGCGCGGCGGGCCGCCGTATCGCGACTGGCGCGTGCTGGTCATCGAGGGGGTGGCCCGTTTCGCCATGGAGCGGGTGAGCGACAACTGGATCACGAACCGTGCACAAGGCGCGACCTGTGTCGCGACCCCGTTAGTCCCGGCACTGGCCGAACTGGCCGTCGCGGCGGCCGCCGCGGTCGACGTCGATTACGCTGGCGTTGATCTCATGCAAGACGCTAACGGGGAATGGTGTGTGGGCGAGGTGAATGGAGTGCCTGCGTGGTGGGGACTCACCCAAGCCACCGGCGAGGAGGTGACCGGCGCGTTGGTGGATGCCTTCTGTCGCCGCTTGCGTCCGGCGCAATGAGCGACCCCGACGCGGCGCGGCGCGCGTGGGTGATGGACGCCTTTCGCACCGCCTGTCGTTACGATGTGCTGGCGTTCAAGCCGGGCAATGTGAGCGTGGAGAGTCCTGGGCACCGCATGACTGCGCGCGATTTTCTGGTGAGTGCGGCAGTCGCGGCCGCGCCGGCGGCAGCTGCTGCCGGCGTTGGTGCCAGTGTCTGCGTGGCAATGGACGCGACGGTCGCGGCCGTTGGTTGCAACACGAATCTTGGGATTCTGCTATTAGCCGTGCCCTTGATGCACGCCGCGTTGGTCCGTGGCCCACGCCAGTCCTTGCACGCGAGTCTGCAGCAGGTATTGGCGCGTACGACGGTGGCGGATTCGGTGGCCGTATTTGCCGCTATCCGGCGTGCGAACCCCGCCGGTCTCGGCAGTGCGGCGCGCGAAGATGTGCATGCTGTGCCCACGTTGCCCTTGCGGGAAATCATGGCGCTGGCCGCCGCTCGCGATTCCATCGCGGCGCAATACGCAAATGGGTTTGCGGAGATTTTTGCGTTAGGGATTCCCACCTTGCGCGCAAAATTTCAGCAAGGGGCAGCCTTGTCGGAGGC
The DNA here is from genome assembly GCA_031417495.1 of Pseudomonadota bacterium. Lineage (GTDB taxonomy): Bacteria > Pseudomonadota > Gammaproteobacteria > CAIKBL01. The sequence continues at coordinate 4,132 of JANOVQ010000035.1, forward strand.
AACGACCGCCTGTTTTATGCGATTTCTGAGCGCCTTCCCCGATACGCACATCGCACGGAAGCAGGGCGCGGTCGCCGCTGCCGAAATTCAGCGGCGCGGGCAGGCGGTGGAATCGACGTGGAAAGCGTGCCAGAATCCGACGCGTCGCAGGTCGCTCCTTGCAGCGTTCGATAACGCGCTAAAAAGCGAGGGGGTGAATCCGGGAACTAGCGCGGATCTCACCGTCGCCAGCTTACTGGCATGGCTGCTGGCGACCGCCCCTATCCCAGGCAGGTCACCTGCCCGTGTCTGGCACACAGGCGAACCCTAAATGACAAAAAACGAATTAGGCAAAAAATCACATTAGAGGAGAACGCACCATGGCTGTTGTAGATAGAGTATTAGTTGGTGAATCGCTGGTGGGTGACGGTAACGAAGTCGCGCATATTGATCTCATCATGGGACCGCGCGGCAGCGCCGCCGAAACCGCCTTCTGTAACTGCATCACGAATAACAAAGACGGCTTCAGCAGCTTGCTGGCAGTGGTGGCACCAAATTTGGCGACCAAGCCGAACACCGTGATGTTCAACAAGGTCACCATCAAGGGCTCGAAGCAGGCAGTCCAGATGTTTGGCCCAGCGCAACGCGGCGTCGCCATGGCAGTCGCGGATTGTGTCGAAGACGGCACCATCCCGATGAATGAAGCGGATGACATCTTTATTTGTGTCGGTGTCTTCATTCATTGGCTTGCCGAAGACGACAAGAAAATCCAGGACTATAACTACCAGGCGGTGAAAGAATCGATCAAACGCGCCATTGCGCGTGAGCCGAAGGCCGCCCAGGTGGTCGCCCAGAAAAGCAAGGCTCACCACCCCTTCCAGGCCAAGTAAACGTCGCCTTTCGGCGGTGAGACAAAGCCCCGCGCAAGCGGGGTTTTGTTTTTAGAGACGGCTACGGGGAGGCGACCGCCGCCAGCGCAGCTGAGGACACTCGACCATCATGCAGCGCCGTCGCGAGCAGGACCGCAGCAACCCGTTGGGTGTGCAGGGCGTGTAGATCGACGGCGTCCCGCACCCCCCCGGCCGCAATCACCGCGCAGTCCGGCGCGCTGTGCTGCAAGCGCGCGAGCAGGGCCAGATCTGGCCCGCGCGAACTCCCGACATAATCCAGATTCATCGCAATCACCCGCGAGGTCCACCAGGCGGGTTGCGTGAAAAGCGCGGAGGGCCCGAGCGCGGCGCCAGCCTGATGATCTAACGACAGGATCGGCTCCAAGCGTCCCGCGCACCGCGCGCGGCAGGCAAGGTAGGCCGACAGATCGCGCAAGGATTCACTGCCGATCACGCAGCGCACATTGGGGGCCGCGAGGTACACCGGCAAAGTGGTGCGCGCGCCAAACGCGGCATCCACCCAAAACTCCAGCTGGGCGTGTTGCTTCACCAGGTCCGCTATCTCATGATCGCTGTCGCCACGTCCCTGCAGTGCGTTGAGATCGGCCAGATAACAATGACGGAATGGATAGAGACCCAACAGTCCGGCCAGGATTGACGGCGCGTGCGAGGTCGGCGCGAGCGGCGTGTGCAGTGGTCGGTAAGCGGTGCGTTCGCCGCGCACGGCGTGCACGACTAGGCCATCCAGTAAATCCAGCACAGGTACAGTGAGCACGATGAGCAGCTCTCGGTGTGATCAAGGAAGGCAATCTTAGAACCCATGCGGGCGCAGTA
>JANOVQ010000036.1:0-4789 GCA_031417495.1 Pseudomonadota bacterium
CAGAAATCGCCGCGTTCATTGCAACCTGCGCGCAGACCTCGACCTCGGAGGCTGTGCTCGAAAAGCTGGAAAAGCGCGGGATGGCGCTCGGCGTCGCGGTCCGGCACCCCTTAAGCGGCGATCTCGTGCCGGTGTGGGTCGCCAACTTTGTCTTGATGAGCTATGGCACGGGCGCCGTGATGTCGGTGCCCGGCCATGATCAACGCGACTATGAGTTCGCCAAGGTCTACCAACTGCCGATCACGCAGGTGGTGTTTCCCGCCGACGGCAGCGCAGGGGGAATTGAACAGGAGGCCTATGCCGAGAAGGGAATCCTCGGTAATAGCCGCGAATACGATGGCCTGAATTTCACGGAGGCCTTCGCGGCCATCGCGAGCGCGCTGACCACGCAGGGGCGTGCCGAGCGTCAGGTGCAATTCCGGTTGCGGGATTGGTTGGTCTCGCGCCAGCGTTACTGGGGTTGCCCGATTCCGGTGGTCTACACCGACGATCAACAGTTGGTTGCGGAAGCCGCCGAGCGCCTGCCGGTGGTCTTGCCGGAGAACGTCGCTTGGCAGGGGGTCTCTTCACCACTGCTCGGCATGCCGGAATTCTTGAATACGACGGTCCCTGGCACCACGGACCCGGCGCGCCGTGAAACCGATACCTTCGATACCTTTTTCGAATCCTCCTGGTATTACGCGCGCTTCTGCTGTCCGGACAGCGATCAGGCGATGGTCGATGAGCGGGCCCGCTATTGGATGCCGGTCGATATTTACATCGGTGGCATCGAACACGCGGTGCTGCATCTGCTGTACGCGCGGTTCTTCCATAAACTCATGCGCGACGCCGGGCTCGCAGTGAGCGATGAACCGTTCACGCGCCTGCTAACCCAGGGCATGGTGTGCAAAGAAACCTACTTCCGCGAGGCGGATAACGGCAAGAAGACTTACTTCAACCCGAGCGCAATCGAAGTCGAGACCGATGACAAAGGTCGCGCAGTCCAGGCGCACCTCGCGAGTGATGGCCAGGCGGTGCAGATCGGGCCGGTCGAGAAGATGTCGAAATCAAAGAACAACGGGATCGATCCGCAAACGCTGATCGATCGTTACGGCGCGGATACGGTGCGCCTGTACACGATGTTCGCGGCGCCGCCGGAGCAATCGCTTGAATGGTCGGATTCGGCAGTGGAAGGCGCCTATCGTTTTCTGCGCGGCCTGTGGCGCCAGGTCCATGCGCATATCAGCGCGGGGGTGGCGGCGCCGGTCGGCGATTTAGATTTGAGTGCCGAACTGCAAACCTTGCGCCGGCGCATTCACGAAACCATCGCTAAAGTCACTGACGACATCGCGCGGCGCTATAAATTTAATACCGCGATTGCCGCCGTGATGGAACTCGTGAACGCGCTGCAGCGCGCGCAGACTCAGGACGAGGCCACGCGCCGGGTGCGCCAGGAAGGTCTCGAGACCTGCGTGCTCTTGCTGGCACCCATCGTGCCGCATGTGACGGAAATCCTGTGGGAAGCCCTCGGGCATGGTGCCGGCGCACTGTTGGACGCGCCATGGCCGCGTGCCGACGAACGCGCGCTGGTCCGGGCAGAGGTCGAAATTGTGGTCCAGATCAACGGTAAAAAGCGCGCCTCGCTGACGGTTGTCGCGGATTCGCCAAACGCCACGATCGAAGCGGCGGCCCTGAAAGATCACAACGTAGGTCGGCATTTAGAAGGCAAGACGGTGCGCAAAGTGGTGGTGATACCGGGTCGTCTTGTGAATATCGTGGCCACCTGATGAAACGGCTGTCGCGCGCAAAAGTCATGCTGCTCACCTTGGCCGTGCTGCTCCAAGGCTGCAGCGGCTGGTATCTGCGCGGCACGCAGACCAGTCAACTGGCGGTGAAGCGAGTTTTTGTGTCCTCGGATTCCAGCAGCTATCTGTACAGCTGGTTTTTGACCCAGCTCAGCTACAGTGGGATCAGTGTAGTCGCCAGCCGCGAGCAGTCTGAAGCCGTGATTGAATTGAGGCACGAGCGCTTCGACCGCCGTGTACTGTCGGTGGATGACGAAACCGGCAAGGTGCGTGAAATGGAACTCGGCCTCGAAGTGGAAGTCACGGTGCGCAGCCCAACGGGTGAATTAATCGCCGCCCCGGACAAGGTGAACTGGACCCAGGATTTTGTGTTTGACGAAGCGTCCTTGCTGGGTACCGAAGAGGTTGAAACCACCATCCGCTACGAACTCGCGAAGGACGCTGCGCGCGCGCTGATGTTGCGCCTGGAGGCGATTGATTTCACGCAACGGCGCGCGAATGCAAGTTAAACCGGAACAGCTGGTCGATCATCTCGCGCGGAAAGGTCTGCAACCCGTTTACCTCATTTTCGGCAACGAACCGCTGCAAGCGCTGGAAAGCGCGGACTGCGTGCGGACTACCGCGCGCGCGCACGGAGTCGCCGAGCGGCTGGTCTTTGAGATGGCGAGCCAGGATTGGGGCGCGTTGCGCGGGATGGTTGGCAATTTATCGTTGTTCGCCGAGCGGCGATTGATCGAGATTCGACTGGCAGGCAAGAAGCCCGATAAGACGGGCGTCGACTGCCTGCTTGAATTGTTAAACGATCCCCACGCGCCAGACGTCCTGCTCGTGACCGCCGAAGGTCTCGACCGCCAGCAGCAGGCCAGCGCCTGGGTGAAGGCCTGCGCACAGCATGGCGTCGTCGTGCCCTGCCGTGAACCCGACTTGGCTGCGTTCCGCGACTGGCTCACCACGCGCGCGGCGAGCCGAGGGTTGACCTTGAGCAGTGAGGCGAACGAATTCCTCGCGCTGCGCGCTGAAGGCAATTTGTTGGCTGCCGCGCAGGAGATCGACAAACTGGTGTTGCTGGCGACCACCCCCACGCTCGCTTTGGCGGACGTCATGCATGCGGTTAGCGACAGCGCACGCTACGACGCCTTTCAATGTGTGGACGCGGCGTTAGAAGGTTCTGCGGCGCGCACGGTGCGCATCGCGCGCGGACTGCGCGAGGAGGGCACGGAGCCGATTGTCATTGGCTGGAGTCTCAACCGTGAGTTGCGTACCCTGACGCGACTGGCGGCCGCCCAGGCCTGCGGCACGCCGCTCGACCAGGCGCTTAACCAGCAGAACGTGTGGTCCAGCCGCCAGAGCTTGCTGCGACGCGCGCTGCAGCGGCATCCGGTGGCGCGCCTTGCGCTGTTGCTGGAAGCCAGCATTCGTCTCGATCAATTGATCAAGGGCAGTGGCATTGGCAATGTGTGGGACGATTTGGAATCCTTGCTGCTGGCCCTCGCCGGGGGCCCGTGGTTCGGTCGCCCGCGGCCCGTTTCCGTAACTCTTTAAAGCGTGATCCCATGACGGCATCGAGCTCTAAATCAGATCCCGGCGTTGACGTCACGCGCTATATGAAAGCGCTCGGTCAGGCTGCGCGCGCGGCCGCGATTGAAATTGCGCGCGCGACCACCGCAGTGAAGAATGAAGCGCTGAATGCGATGGCGCGCGCGATCGAAACGGATACCGCGACACTCGCGGCCGCCAATGCCAGGGATCTCGCCGCTGCGGAAGGGCTTGACGCTGCCATGCGTGATCGGCTCACGCTCACACCCGCGCGGATCGCCGCGATGGCAAGTGGTTTGCGCGAGGTGGCCGCGCTGGCCGATCCGGTGGGTGCGATCACGGATCTCGTGCGGCGACCGAGCGGCATTCAGGTCGGCCGCATGCGTGTGCCATTAGGCGTGGTCGGCATCATTTACGAAGCCCGCCCCAATGTGACGGCGGACGCGGCAGCGTTGTGCCTGAAAGCTGGTAATGCCGCTATCTTGCGCGGCGGCTCGGAAGCACTGCACTCGAATCAGGCGATTGCGCGTTGTATCGCGACCGGGCTCGCGCACGCCGGCCTGCCGCAGAGTACGGTGCAGGTGGTGGAAACCGCCGATCGCGCCGCCGTCGGGGTGCTGCTGCAGAGTCCTGAGTATGTGGATGTGATCGTGCCGCGCGGCGGCAAGAGCCTGATTGAGCGGGTGATCCAGGAAGCGCGTGTGCCGGTGATTAAACATCTCGACGGCGTGTGCCACGTGTATCTCGATACGGAAGCGGATCTCGCCAAGGCGCAGGCCGTCGCGTTCAACGCCAAATGTCAGCGCTACGGCACCTGTAATACGCTCGAAACCCTGCTCGTGCACAGCGCCATCGCCGCGCGCGTGCTGCCACCGCTGTTCGCGCAGTATCGCGCGGCGGGAGTGGAGCTGCGGGGCTGCGCGGCGAGTTGCGCGCTCGATTCAAGCGTGCTCCCCGCGACCGAGGCCGATTGGTACGCGGAGTATCTGGCGCCCATTCTAAGCGTGCGGGTGGTCGCTGATCTCGATCAGGCGATCGAGCACATACGCCAGTATGGCTCGCAGCACACGGATGCGATCGTGACTGAGAACTACAGCCATGCGCTGCGCTTTCTGCGCGAAGTGGATTCGAGCTCGGTGATGGTCAACGCGTCGACGCGCTTTGCGGATGGCTTCGAGTATGGCCTGGGTGCCGAGATCGGGATCAGCACGGATAAGTTCCACGCGCGCGGTCCGGTGGGGCTTGAAGGCTTGACCTCGCAGAAATGGATCGTGCTGGGTGATGGGCATGTTCGCACCTGAACTAAATAGCAGCGGGGAAATACCGGCCACGCTAAAAGCCGCACGAAGAGGAGACTGGCCGGAGCGTGCCTCCCGCGCAAGCGAGCCATGGATGGCAGGCAGCGCAGCGCGGGCGGTAACTGCGCAATTCAGGGATGAATTGCGCAGTGGTAGCGTAGGCCAGTCTCC
>JANOVQ010000037.1:0-7711 GCA_031417495.1 Pseudomonadota bacterium
CACCAATGGCACGCACACTGATAGAGTTCAATTGATTGGTAATGTCCAGTTCAATGCTGGTACACACACATTTGCCAACAATGTTTCTATCGTTGGGCCGCTCAATTTGAGCGGTGCTGCCGCGAACTTCACGAATGCTTCGATATTCGGCGGCTTGAACTTGAGCGCAGGGAGTGTAGGGATCGGTACCGGCACCCTGACATTGTTCGGCGGCGTTTCCACTTGGTCAGGTGGGGCTATCGTTGGAACTTCAGTCGCGGGCTCGGTGCTTCAGATCGCGAGCAGCACGACGGTCAATGTCACCAACAGTGCGGCCAATCACGTGCTCGCCGGCCTGACGGTCAACAACAGCGGCACCTTCAACAACCAGACTGTCGGCAATGCGCTGCAGTTCAACAACAACACGGTGTTCAACAACCTTCCGGGTAGTGTGTTTGACTTCCAGAGCGATGGCACTATTGGCACCTTCGGCGGTGGGCCTGGGGTGTTTAACAACAGCGGGAGTTTGCGCAAGACCGGTGGTGCTGGCGTGGCGACCTTCAGTCCCACCGTCAACAACATCAACGGCACCCTCAATGGCGCCAGTGGCACCCTGCAACTCGTAACCAGTGGCACGCATACCGGCACGCTCACCCTGCTGGGTGATGGGGTGTCGTTTGCTGCCGGCAACCAGGCGTTCGTCAATTCGCAGTTTGCCGGCACTGGTCGCTTCAATGTCGATGGCGCGACCGTTACCTTCGATAATGCCGTGTTCAACAAATCGATCAATCTAACCAGCGGCAGCGTCGCACTGCTGAACGATGCGGCCGTTCCGAGCGGTGCGGTCGTGCTGGTCAATCATGCGCTGGGTGGTCCGGGCGGACTTAGCAATGCCGGCGACCTCACCGTGGTCAACACCACGATCACAGGCAGCGTGGTGAACCAGGGCAGCGGCGCGCTCAAGCTCACCAACACCATCATTCAGGGCAGCCTGCTTAACACCGGCAATATCGATGTGGTGAGCGGTTCAACGGTGGTGCGTGGCGCCGCGACGCAGATTGATGCGGGGATTGTCACCGTCGCGGCAGGCGCGACTTTGGAAAAAAATACTGGCCGTTTCGATTGGAACGGGGGCGAATTGGGCGGCAGCGGGACGGTGAATCTATTGACCGGCGGGGCCGTGTTCGGCATCGGCGGCGGGGGTGCGCGGGTTCTGAACGGACTCGATCTGGCCTTGAACAATTTCACCTTGCCGACGGGCTCGTTTGAAGTCCGCAACGGATCATTGACCATCTCCGGCACCACCACGATACCGCTTGGCGCCAGTCTAATTTTCAGCGGCGGTGCGCTGAACTTGAATGGCCCGCTCGAAAACGCGGGCACCTTGGCAATCGCGGCGGGCAGCCTGGTGCTCGCCAATGGCGGCACGCACACCGGAAGATTCCAGCTCGCGCGCGGCACGGCACTGGATTTCTCGGGCAGTCCGACGCAGAGTTTTACGGAGTGCGCGATTGGCGGCGGCGGAACTGCGAACTTCAACGGGGCCCCGATAACGCTAACGGGGACCGGCAACGGTCTGCTGGTTGAATCCGGCACAACCCTCAATTTCAATGGCAGTGCGCTCACCGCGAACGGCAATCTCACTAATTCCGGGACGATCAATTGGACCCAGGGCGATCTTGATCTTGGCGGCACCCTCACGAATCGTGGCACCTTCAATGCGTTCATTGCGAATGGCCAGGACGAAATACTCGGCAACGGAAACTTTATCAATGCCAGCGGCGCTTTGTTCAATCACGCACCGAATGCCCCGGAGACTTTCATCCGCACGAGCTTCGTTAATGCGGGCACGTTGGCGATCGCTCGCACCCTGCATCTCGACCAGGATTTCCGCAACACTGGCGTGCTACGTCTCGCCGGTAACGGCGTACTGGTGGCAGGTTCGAGCGGCGCACGACCAACCTTGTTTGAGAATTCCGGCGGCGGCCTGATCACGGGCACGGGGACGCTCGACGTGGCGTCTTTTGCCGCAATCCCCTTCACCAATGCGGGCACCGTGGCGCCGGGCAATTCCCCGGGAGTTCTGACTATTCTCGGCAACTTTCTCCAGTTGGGCAGCGGCACCCTGCGTATCGAACTGGGGGGCCTCACGGCAGGGACCACCTACGACGTGTTGAACGTCACCGGCATCGCGCAGCTCGGCGGCACCCTGGATCTCCATCTCTTCGGCGGCTTTGTGCCGACGGCGGGCGACACCTTCGAAGTGGTGTCTTATGCCAGCCACCTTGAAAATTTCTCCACGGTACTCCTGCCCGACGGACGCAGCTATTCCACCCTGCCGCTGAGTCTTTTCTATCAGATCAGGGTTAACCTCGACTCCCAGCCGACGTCCCCGGGACCAGCGGCCAGATTGGCCAGTGATCCTGTCAATAACGTTCTTGTGATGCCCGGCTTTGGGCTGGCGGCTCCCTTCAACGAAGCGCTGTTGATCGGCACCCTCAGTGAACCATTGATTGAATTCATTCCGCGCCGTAGCCTGCGCTGCAACTGATGCGTCGCGCACGCACAGTAGCGCTTATAAGCCCCTCCCGGCCTTATAAGCGAACACCAAGCAACCAGGGTAATTTTCGCCTTCCGCACATTTTCGACGAGCTTCGTTCCCTGAGAATGGTGGCACCTCGGTGTGCCGCAGGAACTTTTGCAGCGGTGCAGGGCTTCCCAAGCCACGGAGAGATAGCCTCATGATCAGTCGGATGCGCGCCAGAGTTTGGCCACTCGCGCTGAGTATCGTACTTGGCCTGTGTGGACTAGGAGTGCAGGCAGAAGTTGGCAAGGTTCTCTACCTGCGTGGCAACGCCTCCGCGCAGGCGCCCGGACAGAGTCTGCGGATCGTGGGGGCAGGCGCGCCGCTCGGCGCTGGCGACGTGGTTTCCACCGGCAACGAAAGCTTTTCGGTGTTGGAACTCAGAGATACGACGCGCATCCTGCTGCGTCCCGACACCAGCTTCACGATCACCGCCTACGATGACACCGCAGGCCAGGAGAGCGTCGCGCTGAGTTTGTTGAAGGGAGGTATTCGCGCCGTCACCGGATTTCTCGGTAAACGCCGACCGGACGCTTTCCGACTCTCCGGCGGCGTCGCCACGATCGGAATTCGCGGCACCGACTTTACTTTGCGCAGATGCGGCGCGGAATGCGCACAAGACAGCGCGACCTTTCCGAAACTCTCGACGCCGGTCGCTTTCGTCGTCGGGCGTGCCCTCGCGGTGGTGGGTGAAGTCACAGTCGCAGCAGCGAACAAGGGTGCGCGGCGGATAGTTAAGGGCACGCCAGTCTTTGTTGGTGACGTGCTCACCGCCGCCCCGGCTGGTTATGCGGTAGTAGCGTTCCTGGATCAAACCCGCGTCACCCTGCAGCCCGGTGCCCAGTTTCTGGTCGAGGACTACCGTTTCGCGCCGGCGGCACCGGCCACCGAGAGCGCGCTATTCCGGTTGCTGCGCGGCGGCTTGCGCTTCGCGACCGGTCTTATGGCACAGCGCAGGCCGTCGAGCCTGCGCGTCGGGACTGGCGTCGCGACCATCGGGATTCGAGGGACTGGCTTCGATTTGACGGAGGCCCAAAGCTGCGGTGACCAGCAAGCCGCCGCTAACTCACCGGGCTTGACCGCACACGTCTGGAAAGGGGCGATAGCGCTGGAGGAATCGAATGCCGTGGTCGAGACTGGCGAGACCGTGTGCCTGCTGGAAAAAGGCGGCGAAGTCACCCGCGGACAACCGAAACCAGCCCTCGCGACGCCGCGCCCGGATGAAGTCCCAATACCGGACAACACTTTTGGCACACGCGCGCAAAGCGGCAGCGAGTCTGGTCTCCATTTGAGTGTCATGGATGGCCATGTGGTGATCTTTAACGAGGCGGGCGAAGTTCATCTCGGCCCCGGAGAAGACGGGTTCGCCAATAATTTGCGCGGACTTCCCGAAAGGGTGAAGAACGAACAGTCGCTGGGACGTTCCGATCCGTTTCTCCGGCTCGATCTCAGGAGCGACCCGAATACCTGGGATGCGTTCGACCCTGCCCAGGGACTTGAATGTCCGCTGGGGGGCTGAGCCTGCCCCCGCTTATCGGCTAAGGAATCGAAGCCTGTCTGCGCACCACGGCGACCGGTGCTGCACGACCTTCAGGTACTTACGCGAACTGCGTCGCCCGATCCTGCGGCGCAGTGAAATCCAGACGATATGCCACCGGCACAATGCCCGTCGGATTTACCTTGCGCTGGCTACCGAAATAATGGTGCCGGATATGTTCGAGATCGACCGTCGATCCGAAGGCGGGTTGTTGGTAGAGGTCGCGCGTGTAGGCCCACAGATTGGGGAATTCGACAATCCGTTGTCGCATGCATTTGAAGTGGCTGTGGTACACCGTATCGAAGCGCACCAAAGTCGGGAACAGGCGAATATCGGCTTCTGTCAGCTGGGCGCCCGCGAGATAACGCTGTTGAGATAAGCGCGCTTCGAGCCAGTCGAGGGTGTCGAATAACTGCGCGACCGCTTCATCGTAGGCCTCTTGTGTGACAGCAAATCCGCAGCGATAAACCCCATTATTCAAGGTGTGGTAAACCCGTTCGTTTACGGCATCGATCTCCGTGCGCAGGGCCGGCGGGTAATAGTCGCCGGGCAACGCACCAAGCTGATCGAAAGCGTTGTTGAATATGCGGAGAATTTCCGAGGATTCGTTGTTGACAATCGTGGCCTGCTTGCGATCCCACAGCACCGGCACCGTTACCCGTCCGGTGTAATGCGGATCGGCATGACGATAGATTTCATGCATTGCGTGGGCGTGATGAATCGGATCTGACACGACGCCAGGGCCGGCTGCGAAGTTCCACCCCTGTTCCAACATTTCCCAATGGGTGATTGAGCAGGAGATAAGGGGATTGAGACCCTTCAACCGGCGCATGATTAAGGTGCGATGCGCCCAGGGACAGGCCAATGACACATACAGGTGATAGCGCCCGGGTTCGGCCGTGAATTCTTGCGCGCCACCCGTGGGCTCGACGGTGTGGCGAAACACCGCAGCGGGGCGTTGAAAACGCCCGAGTTCAAGGCGGGCAAGCTGCTCATCGACCTGCCACACACCGTCGATCATATGTCCCATGCGCTGCTCCTCAGTACTGCTTAAAAACTAATTCGCGACCAAAAAAAACTTTGCGCTTCCTACGACCATTCACGCAGCACCTGAGCGACCGGTTGTCGCCAGGTGCTAAATATCGCCCGCAAGCCTGCCAGCCAGACGGCGACGATGCCACCCCCGGCGCCGACGACCAGCAACCACGGCTTAAAGGTGAAGTCGAGGTTGAGCACGTGCCGCGCCAGGGCCCACGCAGCGGCGCTCGCGCCGAGCGCCCCGATCACACCAGCCAAAGTGCCCAAGGTGAGGAACTCGGCGCTGGTGATGCCAAGGACGTGGCGGCGGGTGGCGCCGAGGGTTTTCATCACCGTGGCATCGTGCAAGCGCTCGCCGTGCGTGGCCTGCACAGCGGCAAACACCACCACCAACCCGGCGGCAAGCGTAAACAGAAATACAAACTCGATCGCGGCCAAGGCCTTGTCCATCACTACCCGCACCTGCCGCACCAGGGCCATCACATCGATCACCGTGATGCTTGGAAAACGTGCCGCAAGATCCTGGAGTACCGCGAAGTGGCCGTCAGGCAGTTTGAAACTGGTGATATAGGTGGCCGGATGCGGTGCGAGCAAGGCCGGCGGCGCTACCACAAAGAAGTTCGCTTCCATGGTCTCCCAATTGACCGTGCGTAGACTGGTCACGGTGCCGCGCAAGGTCTGTTCGGCAATGCGATAGGTCACGGTGTCGCCAAGCGCAATGCCGAGCGACTTCGCGATCTCCACTTCGAACGAGAACTGGGCGGGGGGATCACCGGGACGCCAGAATTTGCCGGCCACGATTCGATTATCGGCTTTCAAAGCAGTCGCCGCCGACAGATTGAAGTCGCGATCCGCGAGACGTCGCGCACGCGGATCGGCGTAGTCCTCTGGTGCGACCGGGTGATCATTGATCGCGACCAGCCGGGCGCGCGTCATCGAATAAATTCCGCCGCTATGAATGCCGTGACTGTTGAGAAAATCACTGAGGGCGGGAATAGATTCTGCTTCGATATTGATCAGAAACTGATCCGGCGCATTCGGCGGCAGACTTTTCGCCCAACTCGCAACCAGATCGGTGCGCACCAGGCCGAGCAGCATGATCGCCATCAGGCTCAGGCCGAGCGCGCAGATCTGCAGGCTTGCGAGTCCCGGACGGCGCGTGAGGTTGGCAATCCCCGCAGTCCACCAAGCGGCGCCAGCGCGATGCCAGGCGTGGATCAGGAACAACAGTCCGCGGGCCGCGATAAATAGCACAGTCAAACACAGACCCAAACCGCCGAGTGCGATCAATGTCACTTTAGGATCGCCCGCCTGCCACGGCGCGAGCAGCCCGATCGCGGCCACGCTGCTACCGATAATTACGCCGGGTTGCGGCGTCTGCCAGGGCAAATCCCGCCTGAGCACGCGCGCTGGCGAGACCTCGCGGAGCACCAGCAACTGCGGCAACGCGAAACCCATCAGCGCAAGAACCCCACTAACGATGCCGCGTAGCGCAGGGGCGGCAGACGCTGCGGGCAGTGCGCCCTGCAACCAACCGGAAAGTGCGCGCGAGAGACCGAATTCAAGCCCCATCCCAAGACTCGCGCCAAGGATTGCAGCGGCAGTCCCAAGCCACAGGATCTCCAGGGTATAACGCCAACCAATCACCTTGCGGGTGGCGCCGAGGGTGCGCCACACGGCGATCGCATCCACCTGCTCGCGCGCAAAGCTGTGCGCCGCGACCAGAATTGCGAGCCCGGCGAGGGTGGTTGCGACCAGCGCGGCGAGCCCTAAAAACTGCTCGGCATGGATGAGCGCGGCGCGAACTTCGGGTCGTGCCTCGGCGGGTTCCACCAGGCGAAAGCCATACTGCTTCGCCGCTTCCTTGGCGAACGCCGCGAAGTCCGAAATCTGCGCGCGCGACCCGGCGAGCAGGAGACTGTATTGCAGGCGGGAACCAGGCAACACTAACTGTGTGGCGGGAAGGTCGGCAAGATTCATCATCACGCGGGGCGCGATCGCAAAGAGATCGCCCGCGCGATCGGGTTCCAGCACCAGTACGCGCTCGATTTGAAGATTTGCCGCGCCGATCCGCAGCGACTTGCCCACCGCAGTCTTCAGGATCGACAACAGACGCGCCTCAACCCATACGGCGCCAGCCGGTGGACCGGCCTTCACCACCTCAGGCAGAGCGAACGGTGCGCCAGCCACCAGCAACTCGCCGCGCAGGGGATAGCCGGCATCGACGGCCTTGAGTTCGATCATTTGTAAGCCGTCGGCCTGACTGACCATGCTGCGCAGACTGCTTTGCGCACTGATTTGAAGACCCCGCGCGAGCGCTGCAGCGCGCATCTGCGCGGGCAGCGGCTGACTCGCGGTGAGCGCGAGATCGCCCGCCAACAAGCTGCTCGCCTGGGCGGTTAACGCACGCTGCACTCTATCGGTGAAGGTGCCAACGGCGGTCATGCCGGCGACCGCGATGGTCAGCGCGAGTGCCACGACTAACAGGTGCGGATTGCGCAAATCGCGGCGCAGCGCGCGGGCACTCTGGTGGAGCAGGACATAGAACGGGGGGGCGCTATCCTGCATCGCGC
>JANOVQ010000038.1:0-2942 GCA_031417495.1 Pseudomonadota bacterium
CCGGCAATTCGACGATCACACTAATCGCGCGGTCCCTGTCGTTAGCCTCGATAGTCAGCTTTTCATGGAGCGGCGCTTTAAATTTTTTGGATCTCGCATGCTACAAACGCTGGAGCCGCGCGCTTTCTACCTGCTGATTCCGAAAACTGGCCAAGCCGAATTTCCGGTTTTTGATTCGGGCTTATTCGATTTCTCCTTTATTAACCTTTTTCGCGAAAACCGCTTCGCCGGCCATGACCGGATCGGCGACGCGAATCAGTTAGCACTGGCGGTGACCTCGCGCCATTTCAGCCTCCGATCGGGTCGCGAATTGTTCCGCACCAGCATCGGCCAAATCTATTATTTTCGCGATCGAGAAATTAACTTACCCGGGGTGACCAGGCTGGACAGCAACACTTCTGAACTCATCGGCGAATTCGCGACCAATCTCGGTGAAGATTGGTCAGGCCGTGCCACCCTGCAATGGGATCCTGATTCTTCGCAAACGAATAAATCCGCGCTCTCGATGCGTTACGCACCGGCTGACGGCACTGTTCTGAATATGGCCTATCGCCAGCGACGCGCGTTCACGGACATCAAGCAAACTGACGTTTCCTTTCGCATTCCAATGACTGAAAGCGTGAGTTTGATCGGACGCTGGGCGTATTCGTTGCAGAACCAACAAGCGCTTGAGGTGGTCAGCGGTTTGGAATACGAGAGTTGTTGCTGGGGAATCCGGATTTTAGGCCGCAGGTTTATCCGGAATATTCAGGGAGAGTTCGACACCGCGATCTTCGTCCAGGCCGAATTTAAAGGTCTCGGCGGAATCGGCCGCAGCGCCTCGTCCTTCCTGCGTCGAAGTATCCCTGGTTACGAGCCCATGTTTTAGCAGTTTTTTTGCGCAAATGTCCGGCAGCGTGAACCCAGCGCACAGTGGTGATTCGGCATGCCACAGGGTTCTCCGAAGCTTACGCTGAGATTTCTTAACGTATCCCCGACCTTTTAGGTTTAAAATTCGCGCGGCGTGTGGCGGCCGACCGCGAACTTTGGCGAGCTCACCTGATCAAACTACCTGGGACTAAGTCTGTGGCAACTCTTTTCGTAACCGCACCGCTGCTGTAAATCATGCCTGGGTGGACCAACATAGTGACTGTAAAGCTTGCAAGAATCACGTTTTCTGCGGTCCTGCTGCTAATGAGCGCAGGCGCTTTCAGCGCGGAACTTGATCGAATCATCGCCGTAGTTGACGACGACATTGTGATGCGCAGTGAGCTCGATCAAATGCTGACCAGGGTGCGCAATGAATTGCAGAATAAAGGTGCAGAACTTCCCCCTTCCTCGGTCCTGGAGCGCCAAGTCATGGAGCGCCTAATCCTCGACAAAATCCAACTCCAAATCGCCCAGGCGACCGGGGTCGAAGTCACCGAGGAAAATCTTGATCGCGCAATCGCGGATATTGCACAGAAGAACAAGCTCTCCATTCCCCAATTCAAGGAAATTCTGAGC
This sequence comes from Pseudomonadota bacterium, assembly GCA_031417495.1. Lineage (GTDB taxonomy): Bacteria > Pseudomonadota > Gammaproteobacteria > CAIKBL01. Next base: position 1,486 of record JANOVQ010000038.1, read on the forward strand.
TCCGAAGGGTATGAGTTTGAGCGTTTTCGGGACGATATCCGCAAAGAGATTCTGATCTCCAAGCTGCGTCGCGAGGAAGTTGATCGCCGGCTCCAAGTGAGTGAACGCGAAATAGAAAATGAACTTAAAAATGCGGGTGATGGTGCTGCAAACGACGATGAATATCACATCGCGCATATCCTTATCACCATTCCGCCGAATGCGAACGACACCGAGCGCAGAGCTGCCGAGGAGAAAGCACAGTCCGCCGTTGCGCGATTAGCAGAGGGCGCAGAATTTAGTGACGTCGCGCTTGCGATGTCGGACGCCCAGGACGCGCTGGACAAAGGCGACCTGGGGTGGCGAAAAATTGAGCAAGTCCCCAGCTTGCTAGCAGATGCTGTGCGCAGCTTGGAAATTAATGCTCACAGTGACTTGATCAAAAGTCCGAACGCCTACCATCTGGTGCAGCTGCTTGGCAAACGCGGGGGCGAGAAGGTCATGGTAGAGCAGACCAAGGCGCGCCATATATTGATCTCGCCCAACGAGCTCGTGAGCGAACAGGCGGCCATTGCGCGTTTGCGGCAGCTCAGATTGCGCTTGGACAGCGGGGACGATTTCGCCGCATTGGCACGTACTCATTCAGATGATCGTGGATCGGCGCTGCAAGGTGGCGATCTCGGTTGGATTAGTCCAGGTCAGATGGTGCCGGAATTCGAAGAGGTGATGGCCGCGACGGACAAAGGACAGATCAGCGCGCCTTTTCGTAGCGAATTCGGCTGGCACATTTTGCAGGTACTTGACCGCCGCAGCTACGATGGGACTGATGAGGTGCGGCGCGCCAGGGCGCGCGAAGCGGTGATGGCACGCAAGCGCGAAGAAGCCTACCAGGAATGGCAGCGCCGGTTGCGCGACGAAGCCTACGTTGAATTACGTGTTGAGGAATAGCCGCCCGTTTCTTCGCATCGCGATTACTTCCGGAGAACCCGCCGGCATTGGCCCGGACCTAAGCGTCGGCTTGGCCGGTGCATGGCCCGGAGCAGAACTGGTCCTGATCGGTGACCGCTTTCTGTTTGAGCAGCGGGCAGCACTGCTCAAACAGAAAGCGGCGTTCCAGCCCTACGTCTCAGATCGCGGTACTTCGGTCCCTTCTCGCCAATTGCAAATCGAACATATCGGCGCGCCGTGCGAGGTCACGCCCGGTCGCCCGTCGCTCGGAAATGCCAGCTACATTCTGCGCACGCTGGACCACGCGGTGGCAGGCTGTCTGCGCGGCGAATTCGATGCTGTGGTGACTGGACCCATCCACAAAGGTGTCATTAACGATGCGGGATTTCCTTTCACGGGACATACCGAGTATCTCGCCGAAAAATCTGGTGGTGCGGTACCGGTGATGATGCTGGTGGCAGACTCACTACGAGTGGCGCTCGCGACTACCCACCTGCCTCTGCACGCAGTGCCAAAAGCCATCACCACGC
>JANOVQ010000039.1:0-3432 GCA_031417495.1 Pseudomonadota bacterium
CGTCGAGTTCCTGCAGCGGCGTCCACGAGACCCCGTTCTGCGGAATGTCCGGCGGTGCCGAAATCCAGCGCACCAAACCGGCTTCGTGCGCCGAAGGTGCCCCGTAATTTCGTAACGGTGCCCCGGCGGTGTGCATCCACGGCTCGGTGGGCGCAGCGGACTGGGCCGCGCTCGCGGCGCCTGACAAGCCGACAAAGCCCAGCACGCGAAAGGATTTCTGGAGGAACCAGCGGCGGTCAAGCAGCCCGTTGCCGGCACCGGATTCAGTCACGAAGAGCGCTGAGTCTGGCATGGCGAGACGCCGTCTTGAGATCTAGATTTATTCGCATAATGTGTATTATGTTAAATATTAGTTATTCGGGTCAAAGCCACCTAAGTGGCGACGGCCTGGGATCCCTGGCCAATAAACACGCGGCATGGATCCCGGATAAGCGCTTCGCACTTTCCGGGATGACGGAGTTTGGCGGTTCCCGGGATGCGGAGGCTCGTCCCGGCATGCGGAGGCTCGTTGGACTTGCTCGTCATGACCCCAGCAGATCCGCCTGCACCCAGCCTTGTTCGGAAAGTGATACGTCCAAATTCCGCAAACGTCCGTCGCTGACGCCATAGATCAATCCATGCACTGCCAGCGCCTGGCCACGCGCCCACGCGTCGTGCACAAACGTGGTGTTGGCGACGTTGGTCACCTGCTGCATCACATTCAGTTCGCACAAGCGGTCTATTCGCTCCGCGCCCGCGAGCTGGCTCAATTCACTCATGCGTGAGTCGGCAATCTCGCGAATGGGCCGGATCCAGTTCGAAATCAGGCCACGGGATTCGGTCTCCAGCGCCGTGCGCACGCCGCCGCAGCCGTAATGCCCGGTCACAATGATATGCCGCACCTTGAGCACCTCGACTGCATACTGCACCACCGATAAACAGTTCATATCCGAATGCAGCACCAGGTTCGCCACATTGCGATGAACGAAGACTTCGCCGGGCTCGAGTCCGATGATTTCGTTGGCTGGCACGCGGCTGTCGGAGCAGCCGATCCACAGAAACGCCGGCGCCTGCTGATGCGTCAGGCGTTTAAAAAACTCGGGGTCGCGCGCGATTTTGTTGTCGGCCCAACTGCGATTACTGGCAAACAATCGCGCGAGTTCTTGTGCGTACTGCGCGGTTTGCTTTTCTGCGCTCATGGGTCTTAATTCCTGCCTCAAAGGAGGCTCCATGCTAGCGAGCCTTGGCCTCTGCGCCAATCCATCAATGCAGAATCAGAAATAGCGACTCAGCTGCAGCTGGAGATAGTCGTCGCGGGTGACGAAGAACAGTGGATCCGTTGGCGGTGCTGACCAGAACACCCGCGTCTCCAGCTCAACTTTCCAGCGCTCGCCCACACGCCGGCTGATCTCCAAATTAAAGAAGCGCCCTTCGCCGTAGAGATCTGTGACGATCCCGCCGAGAACTTGCGTATCTTCTGCATCGTTGAGCGCCAGCCGCGCGCCGGTAAAAAGATCGTGATTAAAGGGCTGCGGCGCCGCACGTCCGCGTTCATCGCCGTGGTATTCGGCCAGCACGCCTAAATCCCAGCTGGTATTCCACAGGCCCACCAGAGTGTATTCAAAGCCGCCGACCATCGCGAGGAAGGTCTCGCCCTGACCACTGCGCCGCAGCGCTTCGAGCTTCAAGCTCCAATTGCCCACGGTGTACAGCGCATCGAGCCCAGTTTGGTGAATTAACGCGTAATGGGGCGCGAGGATCAGGCGCCCTCCTTCAGTCCTTCGCGCGCGTAATTCCGGTTCGCGGCTGGTCCCCCAGAAGTGATAAATCCCGAAATCCAGAGCGCCAATTACCTGCGCGTAACGCAGCGCGTAATCCACATGTTTATTCTCCGCGGCGGATTCATAGGTGGCGCTGCTGGTATCGACCCTGGGTTCGCTGCGCAACCGCCCGGACTGGCCGGGAAACGTGCGTTCGCGAAAACCCGGCAACACAAAAAAATCGAGCGTCCCCCAGGGGCGAATCAGCGCCAGGTTCAGCATCGGCTGGCCGAGTTTGTCTTCGCTATCAATGTTTTCGACAAGATCAGTCTGATTGATCACATCCACCAGATGATTCGATTCCGCAACGCCCCAGAACACGCGCCGAATGCCAGCTCGAAATTCCCAGGTTTGCGCCGCTCTCACCCAGGTGAGCTCACGAATATCTCCATGCGAGCGTCGTGAGTCGCCCTGGTCTATCCGCACAAACGGCGTAAATAAAAGGCTGTCGCGCGCATCCTCAGTTTCATAATAAAACTCGGGCTGCACGACCAGCGAACCATTCGCACCGTGCTGCCCTGGGAATCTCGCGTGCTCCCAAAACACGCGTGATTCAGCGGCGACCGAACCCATCAGTTTGAATTCACCGGCGGTGGTTTCGAGAGATGCCGATAAGCACAAGAGGCTAAGGAGCGCGCGTGCGCACCTCAAGACGCCGTCGCCCCGGGCGCAGCCGAGCAAGCAGCGAAGACCCGGGATCCAGGGGCCCACCCCCGTCATCCCGGGCGCAGCCGCGCAAGCGGCGAAGACCCGGGATCCAGGGGCGCCGGAGGTTCACGATGGATCCCGCCCCGGAGTTTCGCTCCGCGAATTCCGGGGTGACGTCTATAAGCGCGGTGCGCTTTCCGGGATGACGGTACGTTGTGCATCGTCATCCTGCAGACCGCAGCGGAAACCCCTGCGTTCGTCCCGCCAGACTCCCCTACTTCGCGCCTTCCAATTTCGCCAATGTTGCCTTGGCCTCATCCAGTCCGCGATAGTCTTGGGCACCTTCGGTGGCTTGTTTGAGATTGTCCTTGGCCAGCACGTCATTGCCGAGCGCTGCATACGCCATCCCTAAGTGATAATGCATGATGCTCGCATCCGGTGCTGCCTGGACTGCCTTTTCAAGCATCTCAGCAGCGGACTGATGGTCGCCCGTTTTATAAGACACCCAACCGATGGTATCCAGATAGGCGGGCTGGCTGCGATCTGCGATGCTGGCGGCCAGTTCCTTCGCGCGGGCCTTACTCGCGTCATCGGTTTTATATTCGATGAGCAGCATCGCAAGATTATTAATCGCGAGATCAGATTTCGGATTTTCTTTCAGCACTTTCTCGTATTGCCCGATCGCCTGATCAAGCTTGCCGGCTTTTTCAAAATAGGTCGCCAGGCCGGTGACCAGCAGCGCAGAGCCTTTCGTCGCTTCGATCCCCTTCTCCATCGTTTTGATCGCGGCGTCTTCCTGACCCAGGCCCAGTTCGGTCGCCGCGAGATTGCGGTACAAAATGGCCCAATTGTTGTTAAGCGCCAACGCAGCATCAAAGGATTTTTTAGCGTCTGCATGCCGTTTGGCCGCGAGCTGTAATTCGCCGATAAGGTTGTACGCCACGAAATTCTTCGGGTTGCGTTCAATCACCTCAGATAAGCGCTT
>JANOVQ010000040.1:0-2768 GCA_031417495.1 Pseudomonadota bacterium
ACGGCTGTCGCCGCGCCGCCTGGGATGAGGCCTTCTTTTCCATGCCACGCCTCGCCACCGCCCGAAGGCTCACCCGCAAGACCCGGCAACCCCGCAAGCTGCGTGCGCGTCCAACGCCACCTGGGTTGCGGGTGCGCGGCGTGTTGCGTTGGCTCGCGCGGTTTCGGCGCGCACCTCGCTTCGTGCAGTTCATGGCAGGAATCGCCGTGGTGGCAGTGCTCATTCCCGCCGGCAATTGGATTTATCAGGTGATTCGCAAACCTTCGGAGTTATTTTTCCCGGTCAGCGCTGGGCTTTTTAAAACGCCGGCAGAAACCTGGCGCGTATATGCGCCGATTTTTCGGACGCATTCAACCACCGTGATGACGCCATTTTTACTCGCGGCGCTCGCCCAGGTGGAGGCCTCGGGGAATCCAGTCGCGCGGACTTATTGGCAGTGGTCAGCGAATCCAGCACCCTTGAAGATGTACCGGCCGGCGTCGAGCGCGGTCGGGATGTACCAGATCATCGATGGCACATTCGAGGAAGCCCGGCGCTACTGCATTCACCACCATCGGGTGGTTGCCGATGGGCCTTGGCATGCCTGGCGATCCTGCTGGTTCAATAGTCTGTACATGCGCGTGATCCCATCGCATGCGGTGGAACTCACTGCCGCCAATCTCGATCGCACTGTGCGTGCGATCCTGTCCCGCGGGCGCATCAAAAACGCGAGCCTGCGGCAGCAGCAGGATCTCGCGATCCTCGTGCATCTGTGCGGGGCTGCTGGGAGCGCGGCATTTGCGGCGCGTGGGCTGCAGGTGTCTGCAGGTCAGCGATGCGGCAGTCACGCGGTGCGCGCCTATCTGGCACGCGTGCAGGGGATGGCGCGGGAATTTGCAAGGATAGCCGCGCGCGACTGAGCTTCGTTAAACGCCTTGCGGGGGGTGGCGAGCATGCGTTGTGTGTGCCCGCCTAAGACCGCACCATATCCCTATCGCCAATTCACGCAGGGAGTTCGCACCGATGTCGAGGGACCAGATGGATGACGAAATTCACGGCGTCGACAGGCAGTTCGTCGAAATCGAACGCGAACCCGCTGAGGCGGCGAGCGGTGAGGCGGGCGCCCTGCTGATGATGCAGGATGGCGTCGCGATGGGCAGGGTATTCGGTGATGGTCCGCAGAGCGCACAGCACGGCGGCCTGCTGGGCGAGTTGCTAGATGGCGACAATCGGTGATGCCGGCCCCGCGCGATCCGCGGCAGGATCCCCTCCACGGCATCACCTTGGAGGCCATGCTTACGCAACTGTGCGAGCGCCACGGCTGGGCGGAGATGGGACGGCGTATTCCCGTGCGCTGTTTTCTGTTTGATCCCACGCTGAAATCCAGTCTCACGTTTTTGCGCAGAACACTCTGGGCGCGCCAGCAGCTCGAAGCGTGGTACGTGGAGGAACAGAGGAGTCGCGAGCCGTGAAGATTAGGCCGTGAAGATTCGCTAGACTTAGCCGATACGCGGACATTGTCCGCGCCTTTAACCCACCCCTTCAGCGACGAGGAATCCCGTGACCACTTTTGACCAACAGATGCAGAAAATGAAGACCCAGCCCGGCTTCATCGCCGCGCTCGATCAGAGCGGCGGCAGTACCCCCAAAGCACTCGCGTTGTACGGTGTCGGCGCGGACGCGTGGAGCGACGAAGAGGGGATGTACAAAGTTGTCCATCAGATGCGTTCGCGCATCGTCACCGCGCCGAGCTTCAACGGCGACCGTATTCTCGGCGCGATTCTGTTCGAGAACACCATGGACCGCGCAATTGAGGGCCGACCGACCCCCGACTATTTGTGGAATGTGAAACGCGTGATTCCCTTTTTGAAAATCGATAAGGGTCTCGCCGATGAGGCGAACGGCGTACAGCTCATGAAACCGAATCCCGGGCTGGACGCGCTGCTCGCAAAAGCCAAAGCGAAGGGAATTTACGGCACCAAGATGCGCTCGGTGATCAAGCAGGCGAACGCCGCGGGCGTAGTCGCTGTGGTCCAGCAGCAGTTCGAAGTCGCACGCCAAATTGTCGCGGCGGGGCTGGTGCCGATTATCGAACCCGAAGTAGATATTCATTGTCCCGAAAAAGCCAAAGCGGAGGCTTTGCTAAAAACCGCGCTGGTGGCGGAACTGAACAAGCTCAGCGCCAGCCAATGCGTGATGCTGAAGCTTACGCTGCCGGAGCAGGACGATTTCTACAGTGATTGCGTGAAGCACCCGCAGGTGGTGCGCGTCGTCGCGCTGTCCGGCGGTTACAGCCGCGCGGATGCCAATGCACGTCTGATCCGCAATCACGGCGTGGTGGCGAGCTTCTCACGAGCGCTCTCTGAAGGGCTCACCGCGCAGCAGACAGACGCTGAGTTCGACGGCGCGCTCAACACCGCAATTGAAAGTATTTATCGCGCGTCGCTGACCTAACGACGAAGAAGAGCAAGTCTCGTAGGTTGGGTTAGCGCAGCGTTAACCAACCTACGAGAGGCTGAGGAAGCCTTCGTTGCGGCGCTAGCCGGCCACGATCTTACTTTAGGTGATAAACGCTCTGCGCGGTCGGTGGACCGTCGGTCGTCGCCCGGCCACTCGCGACCATGTGCTGCAGATGGGCCAACACCGACATCGCGGCAGCGGGATGCATGCGCGAATCGATTTCTGAATAGATCACCGCCACCATGTCAGGGATGCGGCTGATCCGGCGCGCGAGGCAGGCGGCGAGTTGGCGCTCACGCGCACGCCGATGTTCGATCAATGCCCCCACA
>JANOVQ010000041.1:0-2312 GCA_031417495.1 Pseudomonadota bacterium
CCACCGTCGTCGTTCTGCACCGACTTCATCCATTCCACGGCCTTGCGTACAAAGGGCTTCGCGGAATCTTCGCCTAATACGCCAAGCGCCGACAGCACACTCCACGTTCCATACACATAATTCACGCCCCAGCGCCCGTACCACGCGCCGCATTCTTCCTGTTCGCGCTCCAGAAAATCGAGCGCGCGCGCGACCGGCGGAAAGCTGCGGTCATGACCCAGCATGGCGAGTAATTCCACGCAGCGGGCAGTGAGATCGGCCGTTCCCGGATCCACTAATGCGCCGTGATCGGCAAACGGGATGTTGTTGAGATATTCGTAATTGTTGCCAATATCAAACGCGCCCCAGCTGCCGTCCTTGTTCTGCAAGCCAAGCAGCCAATTGACGGCCTGATTGATCCGCTTGCGCTTGTGTTCGTTGTCCTGCGCACCCGCCCTGATCAGCGCCATCAACACCATGCCGGTGTCATCGACATCCGGATACTTATCGTTCTCGTATTGAAATGCCCAGCCGCCTGGGGTCAAGCCTTTGGCCTGATCACACCAGTCTCCAGGCACAAAAATCTGTTGATCGAACAACCACTCCACCGCCTGACGCACGGCGGGATGGTTAGCGTGCGCACCGGATTCCGTCAGTGCCGACAGCGACAAACAGGTATCCCAGATCGGCGACACACAAGGTTGGCAATAGGTCTCGTCCTCCTGATCCAGCACCAGATCTTCAATTGCCTGCAAGGTCCGCACGAGATCGGCGTCGGCGTCCTGCGCACCGAGTAATTTCAGGGCGACGGCCGCATTCGCCATCGCCGGGTAGATGGCACCGATGCCGCCAGTGCCCTGGGTGTGCTCGCGCATCCAGCGCTCGGCGCGCCGTAACGCGCGCTCGCGAAAGAATTTCGGCATCACCGAATCAAGGGCCTTCAGCACGCGATCAACCAGCAAGAAGCCATTTGCCAGCGGTTTGCCTGGTTTGAATTTATCGAGATGGTGCAAGGTGGCCGGTGGCGCGACGAAAAGCTCAGCGATCCCCTGATCGGGGCGCAACGGCACCACCGGCTTTTTCGCAAAGATAATCAGCAGCGGCACGATCACACAACGCGACCAATAGGAAACTTTGCTTAAATTGAAGAACCACCATTTGGGAAGGAAAGTCATCTCGACTGGCATCGCCGGCACCGTTCGCCACGGCATCTGTCCGAACATCGCGAGGGTGATACGGGTGAATACATTCACATGCTCGGCGCCGCCATTAGCACGCACCCAGTGTCGGGCTTGGAGCATGTGCGGTTCATTGGGGCTATCGCCCGCCAGTTTTAACGCGAAATAAGCCTTCGCGGTGGCACTGAGATCGCCAGGACCATCTTCATACAAGGACCAACTGCCATTCTCGTGCTGGCGCCGACGCAGATACTTCGCGATCCGCCGTTCGCGCTCACCGTCCACCGTGCCAAGGAAGTAGTGAAGGAAGAGGTATTCCGAGGGGATCGTGACATCGGCTTCCAGGTCATAGCGCCAGTGGCCATCTCTGGCCTGCGCCGCGAGTAACGCCTGAGTCGCCCGGGTCAACGCCAGCTGCACTCGATCAGACGTCGGCTCCAGCGGGTGAACCACTGGCACGGAGGGTGGATCGTGTCGGAACTCGGCACGGGGACTCACCAACAGGTGCGCAGTGGCGTCAAATCTTTCGTTCATGCTCACGCTCAATTGTTCGATTATTGGGTGCACTGCGGTGCACAACGTCGAATGCGTTGCTCAACTTGGCAGATGTTCCGTCAGCCTGTCCACCCGCTGACGGGCAAGCCACCCACCGTGGCTTTTTGGGCACCGCACAAATGCCGGCTCAGCTAGTCTCGTGCCGGTCGCATGGCGGGTAATCATTATTTCGTATGAGAGAAATACCACAGCATTTTAGGGAGTGTCGGTCTGATTGCAAGCAAAATGCCAGGATTCTCCGTGTTTGGTGCCTATCCTGTTGGCATCCCGCCACAGAAGAGACGGAATTCACGAAACGCTGGGCGCGTTCACAGGCTCCGTCGGTAGGGCCAGACCTCGTGCGGCGCCGTGGCCGCCACTGCGGCGGTCGTCGCGAGCCACTCGAGAAAATCTGGATTGATCAGCGGTCGTGCAAAAAGAAATCCTTGAGCCTCATCGCAGCCCGCCTCACGCAAGAAACGCAGCTGCGCCAAGTTTTCCACGCCTTCCGCGACCACTTTCAAGCGCAACGCAGCACTGAGCGCGAGGATGGCCCTGGTGATTGCCTCATCTTCGCTGTCATGCGGTAGGTCCTGCACAAAGGAGCGGTCAATCTTGAGT
>JANOVQ010000042.1:0-7775 GCA_031417495.1 Pseudomonadota bacterium
GCCTGATAGAACCCGCCACAGATCCCGCCTGGTGTCGCGAAGAACTGTCCCGCCTCGCGGCGAAAGTTAAAGTGCCTGCCAGCGCGAATGCGATTATCGACATGCTGCGTACCGCGGGCTTCGCCGGTGCCGAGGATTACCACGAAGCACGCAACAGTTCGCTGCAGTTCGTGCTGCAGGAACGCCGTGGAATTCCCATCAGCTTAGCGACCGTGGTGCTCGGCGTTGGTGCGCAGCTCGGGTTGCAGGTGAGTGGAATTAACTTTCCGGGCCATTTTTTGGTCGCGGTTGAACGACAACTCCTCGATCCCTTCTCCCTGGCGCTAATCGACGACGCGGAACGCGGGCGTCGCCTCGCCGCCAGTGGCGTCTCTGCTGAGATCGCATTGCGACCGGCCACTGCCAGCGATATCGTTCTGCGTATGCTCAATAACCTACGCGGCCTGGCGGTCGCTCAGAATAACCATACGTTGGCCCTCGAATACACTGACTACCAGCTACTACTGACCATCGACACTTTCGCACTGCGGATGATCCGAGCGGAGCTGTGGTATGGCCTCGGTGTGCCGCGTATGGCGGGCGTGGAGCTCAAGCATGCGCTGGCAGTGGCGCCCGATAGTGAGATTAAGCAGCAAATTGAGGCCCACCTGCGGCAGTTGGCGGAGGCGCGGCCGACCTTGCATTAGCGGCTTATTTATCAATCAAACGGGTGATGTGTTCTAAACTTGGAATGCAATAGAGGGATGTATGCGTTTAGCAAATGAAGAACAGTCCGTGATCAGCGACACCATTCGACAAGCGGATGAAGACGCAGCGATTTACCTTTTTGGGTCGCGCACTGACGATGCCGCCAAAGGCGGCGATATCGACCTGTTGGTGCTTTCCACAAAAATCAACCTAATGACGAAGCTGGACATTCTCGCGAAGCTGCACCAGCAACTAGGGGAACGCAAGATCGATATGGCCATCTATCCCGATGCTACCCGCCCTTTCCCCAGAATCATCATGCAAGAGGGGGTCCGCTTATGACGTGGGAAAAATTGGAACTGCTGCAAGAGGAGCTGGTTGGCCTCCAGCTGGCCGCCGGCCATCTTGAGTATTCAATAGCGCGCTGCATGAATTTAATTGACCAGGAAAACCTACCGCCAGAGCAACTGGAACGCCTTGAATCACTCACTAGTCGTTTTGCCCGATTGGCCGACCTGCTTATTCAACGTATCTTTCGCTTGATCGATGAGATCGAGTTAACGGGTGGCGGCTCCATTCTTGATCGCGTTTACCGTGCAGAAAAGCGCGGTTGGGCAAATGCCGCCGAACTGATCAAGATCCGCGAGTTGAGGAACCTGATTGCTCATGAATACGCGACGGAGAAAATGCAGGAAATCTACGCCGCTGTAGCGGCCATGTCTCCGGCGCTATTGGCCGCCGTTCCAAAGGTTATCGCCTATGCTGGGACCACACTCCAACGCTATTCTGCATGACCACTGCGATTACCATTCGCGCCTAAATCTCCGCAAGTGCTACCAAATCCATAACATCACCCGCGACCAGCCAGGCTGACCGCCGATACCTATGCGCTGCACATAGCCGGCATTGAGTGGAACCACGCGTTAGCGCTGCCACCAAATGGCGCGACAATGCGACAGTTGGGGGAACGGCAATCGCGACCTTTGGATTTCGTCGCTACCGCCTGTTCACAGAATGAACACGGCATGCCTATAATGCGTTCACTCTTTGAACGCTACCCTATGTCAACTGACCGCGAAGAAGCCCTGACGCTTGAATTGCTCGCCGCGATCGACGCCAAAAGCGACGTGACACAGCGCCACCTGGCCGACCGGCTGGGGGTCGCCCTCGGGCTCGCCAATTCTTATTTGCGGCGCTGCGTGCGCAAGGGACTCGTCAAGATCACCCAGGCTCCGGCTAACCGCTATCTGTACTACCTCACCCCGCAAGGATTTACCGAGAAAAGCCGGCTGACCGCGCAGTACTTGAGTGCTTCTTTTGATTTCTATCGGCGGGCGGGTGAGTCGGTCAGGCAGGCGTTAAATGAGAGCGAAACCAAAGGGGTGAAAAGCATTTTGTTCGTCGGCATTTCTGAGTTGGCGGAGATTACGTCGGCCAGATGTCATGACGTCGCCATCGAGATTGTGGGAACTTACGCGCCCCTCAGCACCCGCGCCTCGTATCTCGGCAAGCCAGTATGGTCCACACTCGCTTCAGCTCGACCATTCGATGTGGCGATGCTGACGGCACTCGACGATTGCGTCAGCCTTTATCAAGAACTCGCAGCTGAACTCGGCACTGTTCGCCTCGTCATCCCGGATCTCCTGCAGCCATTGATCGATGCGAAACTTAGAGAGTCCGTGTGATGGCAATCGTTGAATTACGGAGAATGATTTCCGCTGGCGACAAGCTTCGCCCTGCGTCACGCGAGCAGCAGCACTCGCGGCCAAGCGCACAGACCTAATTCAAAGGGAGAGCCAATCGTGGGATATCGTTCACCATACAAAATCGAGAACCGCAAAGTCCGCTTTGCAGTAATAGGCTGCGGACGAATCTCTGACCGACATTTCGATGCGCTCAAGACGCATTCCGAACGGGCCGAGTTGGTCGCGGTGTGCGATTCGGATCGCGCGGCGCTCGACAAAACTGCTGAAACCCTCGGAGTAGAGGGATACGAAAGCATAGAAGCGCTGCTGAGCAAGTCCGAAGCGGACGTCGCCGTCTTGTGCACCCCAAGCGGCCTGCATCCCGCTCAGGCAGTACAGCTCGCGCGCGGTGGTCGTCACGTGGTGACTGAAAAACCGATGGCGACACGACTCGCCGATGGCAAGCGCATGGTCGCGGCCTGCGACGAGCAAGGTGTACATCTGTTTGTGGTCAAACAAAATCGCCTGAATCCCACCTTGCAGCTGGTGAAACGCGCGCTGGTCAAGAAGCGCTTCGGGCGCATCTATATGGTGAATGTCAACGTGTTCTGGACGCGCCCACAGTCCTACTACGATTCTTCCCGTTGGCGCGGCACCTGGGAATTCGACGGCGGCGCGTTCATGAATCAGGCGAGTCATTACGTCGATCTGCTTGACTGGTTGATCGGGCCAATCGAAAGCGTGCACGCCTACACGTCCACGCTCGAACGCAATATCGAAGTAGAAGATTCCGGTGTCGCGAACATCAAATGGCGCTCCGGTGCACTGGGGTCGATCAATGTCACGATGTTGACTTTCCCGCGCAATTTGGAAGGCTCGATCACAATCCTCGGCGAGAAAGGCACGGTGCAGGTTGGCGGCGTGGCGGTGAATGAAATCAAGCACTGGGAATTCGCGGAGCCGGACGAGGACGACGCCAAGGTCGCCGACGCGAGTTACGGCACGGCTTCGGTCTACGGCGTCGGTCACCCGATGTATTACGACAACGTTATTCGCGTACTGCGCGGTGAAGCGCGCGCGGAAACAGACGGACGCGAAGGGCTACGATCGCTTGAGACCTTGATTGCGATGTACACCTCGTCACGTGACGGGCGCCGCGTGTCATTGCCACTTGAGTATTGAGAAGAACCCATGAGCAAGTTCAGCGTACATGCGACTGCGATCGTGGATGAGGGTGCACAAATCGGCGACGGCACGCGAATCTGGCACTGGGTACATGTAAGTAGTGGCGCGCGCATCGGCGCAGGTTGCTCGCTCGGACAGAACGTGTATGTGGGGAATCGCGTTGTCATTGGTGACAACGTGAAGATCCAGAACAACGTCTCGGTCTACGACAATGTCACCTTAGAAGACGGCGTGTTCTGTGGCCCCAGCATGGTGTTCACCAATGTCTACAACCCACGCTCGGATGTCTCACGTAAAGACGAATATCGCGACACCTTGGTCAAACGTGGTGCGACGCTTGGGGCGAACTGTACGATTGTGTGCGGTACCACGATCGGCGAGTTTGCCTTCGTTGGCGCCGGGGCCGTGGTGAATCGCGATGTCCCAGCGTTCGCACTGATTGTCGGCGTGCCCGGGCGACAGGTGGGGTGGATGAGTCGTTTTGGTGAGCGTCTCGATCTTCCACTGACCGGAGATGCCGTGGCGGTGTGCCCGCATACCGGAGACCACTATGCCCTGCAGGCGGGTGTTTGCCGCATCTCAGATGAATCAACCAAAAGGAGCCACGCACATGCGGATTGAAGCAGTTTACGATCACGGCAGGCTGTCCTTTTTGCAGCCCGTGTCGCTGCGCGACGAACGCGTGCGTGTCATCGTGGAAATCCCGGATGACGCCATATTCACCACAGACCTCACACCGCAGCTCGACGAGCGCTCGCGCGCACTCGTTGCTGCGCTCGATGCAATCCGGAATGCGCCGTGGCCAGCTGAGGCCATCGATGACATCTCTCCCAAAGCCGCTGAACGCCTCGCGGCGTTTGCATTACGGAAAGACGCCTGACGATGGATCTGTTGCTCGACGTAAATATCGTGCTTGATATCTGCGAGCCGCGTCCCGAACACGCAGAGCTGGCGCACACGGCACTCGCGAAATGCCGGGCAGCGGGCGGGAAACTATGGTTGTACGCAGGATCGGTGCAGACGTTGCACCACGCGCTTGCGAACGGTCTGCTGTCCCGTGCGCACGCGGCGAACACACCGCTCACCAGGGCAGAAGCCCTGCGGCGCAGCCGAAGCCTTCTTCAGAGATTTAGTGTCGACACTTTATGGCTGGCCTCGCTTGCAGGCGAAGGCGACGTTTTCGCGCATGAAGACCCGGAAGACGAACAGCTCGTGCGTGCACTCGATCGTTTCGAGACCGGAAAAACTCTACTCCTGACGCGCGATGCCGAACTGCTGCGTCGTGAACCGCGTGCGATCTCTCCGCGCGATTACATTGCCGCGCCGCTCGTCGAGCGGTCGTTAGAGTTCATAGATTTGGCGACACAACAGGATGGGTTGCGTTCCGGGATCGAGTCTCGCGTGCACCGCGTGTTACATCACGGGCAGTACATCATGGGCCCCGAAGTCGCCGAACTCGAAACTCAGCTCGCCTCCTACGTTGGCACCAAACACTGCATTACAGTCGCGAGCGGCACCGATGCGCTGTTAATCGCGATGATGGCGCTGGGCCTGAAAGCGGGTGACGAGGTGATCACCACGCCTTTCACGTTCATTGCTACCGGGGAGATGATCGCACTGATCGGCGCCAAGCCGGTGTTCGTCGATATCGATCGACGCACCTATAATCTGGATCCAGCCCTAATCGAAGCAGCCATCACACCACGCACACGCGCGATCATGCCGGTCTGTCTGTATGGTCAGTGCGCAGATTTCGATGCGATCAACGCGATCGCGGCGAAGCATGGCATCCCTGTAATTGAAGATGCCGCGCAGAGTTTCGGTGCGACCTACAAAGGCCGTAAATCCTGCGCGCTGTCGCAGATCGGTTGTACCAGTTTCTTCCCGTCGAAACCCCTCGGCTGCTACGGGGATGGCGGCGCGTGCTTTACCGATGACGACGCGCTCGCCAAGTTGATGCGCGAAATCCGGGTGCATGGCCAGGACCGTCGCTACCATCATCCGGTGATCGGTGTGAACGGGCGCATGGATACACTTCAATGCGCCGTCCTGCTGGCCAAGATGCCGAGCTTTCCGGATGAGGTGCGGGCGCGAGGTGAAATTGGGGCGCGCTACACGACGTTACTCCAGCGAGCAGGAATTCACCCCCCGTATCTTGAAACCTTTAATACTTCGGTCTTCGCGCAATACACCGTGGAAGTGGATGCGCGGGATGTGGTTCAAGAAAAGCTTAAGGCTGCGGGTGTTCCGACCGCCGTGCATTACCCAATGCCGCTGCACTTGCAGCCGGCGTTCGCGGGGCTCGGTCTCGGCCGAGGCGCGTTTCCAGTGGCAGAAGCTTCCGCATTGCATGTTATGAGTTTGCCGATGCATCCGTTACTTGACCCAGCTAGCCAGCTGCGGATCGTGAACGCATTGATAGACGGAACTCAAACGCAGTAATCAGGGAGCGCAGAGTGGATATACGCGGGAAAAAGCTGGTCGCCATCGGCGGCGCCGGACTAATTGGGTCGCACACAGTTGATCTCCTGACCAAAGAAGACATTGGAGAAATTGTAATCAACGACAATTTCGTGCGCGGCACCGCCGAGAATCTTAACTTGGCCTTGCGTTATCCTAGGGCCAAAATCGTTGAGGCCGGTACCGATATCTGTCAGGGGGATGTCCTGCATGCCGCGCTCAATTCTGCCGATGCAGTTTTTAATTGCGCTGCGCTCTGGTTGCTGCAATTTTATGAATTTCCGCGCGCCGCGTTCGATGTGAATGTCGCACCTTTGAATTCGGGATATTTCGGTCCGCAATTCCGGGGCTTTGAGTTTCATCGTGAATTCGCGAACGCTCCAATCGTCGCGACGGCTGGGCGGTTAGACAATGGCGACAACATTTCAGCGCTGGGCCGCCTTGGGGAGTATTAGTTGAACGCATCGATTGGAGTTCTTAAAAGCCTGCGCATACTATTTGGTTATCGTCACCGCTTGCTTGAGGCGATTCGACATGATGTCCGTCAGCGCTACACTGGTTCCGTTTTCGGCACTTTCTGGGCATTCCTATTTCCTTTTTTGCAGCTCTGTATCTACGCCGGGCTTTATACGTTCGTGTTCAAGGTTCGACCCAGTGGCCTTACCGAAATGGGTTACGTATTACTCGTATTCTCTGGAATGATACCGCTGATGGCGTTCAACGAAAGCCTCACCGGTGCCACGTCTTCTCTTTCGGCGAACAAGAACCTCCTCATGAATACGGTGTTTCCCGCCGAACTAATCCCTGTTAGAGCGGCTCTTGCGGCGCAAACACCGAGTATGATCGGTGTTTGCATCGTTATGGCACTTGGGGTTGTCTTGGGCCGCACTAGCTGGGAGGCGTTCCTCCTGGTGCCGTTCTTCTGGATCGTCCTGATGATGTTTTCCATTGGACTCGGCTGGATGTTCTCGTTGCTTTCGCTGGTCGCACGCGATATCCAGCACGGTCTAGGGATTGTGATCATGTTGCTGTTTGTGCTGAGTCCATTCGCATACACGCCGGAAATGGTGCCGACCGCACTAAAGATGGTCATTTATATAAATCCGATGTCGTACTTCGTACTAACCTTTCAGCAGCTTATCTGCTACGGAAATTTGCCGACGCCACTTGCTGCAGGTGGAGCTGTAGCGCTCGGACTTACTGCCTTTTTTGCCGGTTTCCGTCTTTTCCAGCGGACCAAGCATGTGTTCTTCGACTATGCGTGAGTCACTCGCAATACGGCTGAATCAGGTTTCCAAAATTTATAAGCTGCATGGCAGCCAAGGCGATCAATTAATTGACGTTCTCGGCCTCCAGCGACTTGGCTTCCGAACTCGTACGCCAACTCGTGATTTCGCTGCAATAACGGACGTTACGTTGAATGTCCCACGCGGCCAGCGGATAGGCATAGTGGGTCGCAATGGCGCTGGAAAGACGACGCTTCTGAAGCTTATATGTGGAAATTTCACACCGACTAAGGGCGTAGTCGAAGTAAATGGAACGGTCCAGGCTTTAATGAACATAGGTCTAGGCTTCCATCCCGAGTACACGGGACGAGAGAACGTAGAAGCCACATTGCAGTACAACGGTCTAAGCCCCAATGAATACGAGTTGGCACTACACGGGATAGTGGATTTCTGTGAACTTGGTGACTTCCTAGATCAACCATTCAAAACTTACTCAATGGGCATGCAGGCGCGTCTTATGTTCGCGGCCGCG
>JANOVQ010000043.1:0-4094 GCA_031417495.1 Pseudomonadota bacterium
ATATCTTGATCAATCTACTCACTTAGAAGGAACTTTTGTTACATCACCATCAGCGGGTCGAGCGCAATCGCGCGCGCCAACGCAACTCGCCGCGCCATGCCGCCCGACAGTTCGCGCGGATAAAGATGCCGCGCGTTGCGCAAACCGACGACTTCAAGTTTCATGAGGACGATGGTGCGGATCATCGATTCCGGCAACTTGGCGTGTTCGCGGAGTGGGAAGGCGACATTTTCAAAGACATCGAGATCGGTCAGTAACGCGCCGCTCTGAAACAGCATGCCGATGCGCCTGCGCAGGCGATAGAGATCTCCCGTCGAGAGCGTCTGCACGTCCTGCCCGAACACCATGACCTGACCTTCGCTCGGCGCGAGCTGGCCACCGATTAGGCGCAACAAGGTGGTTTTGCCGCCGCCGCTGGGACCGAGGATGGCGGTTATTTTGCCGCGCGGGATCGCGACATCGACGCGATCAAAAATCACTCGTGGGCCGCGCGCAAAGGACACCCCGTGGAGCGCGACCAGTGGATCGAGAGTAAGGTTAGGTTGCAAGCGGCTATCCATGGGAGACTGAACTACTGCGAGCGGCGAAGCATAACGTATTTAGCGGTGTCACCTGCGGATCGGCGGCCGAATTACCTGACCAGCTTTCGGCACTTGACCTCCGTCAACGCGCGCCCGATGGCTCGTGACTAAAGTTAGATCATTAATATTCCGCGGATGGCGCCTGCGCCAGAAAGGTCTGTCATGTACAAGCATCTCCTCGTCTCCACTGATGGTTCGAAGTTGTCGCTTAAAGCACTTAAGACGGCGTCCCGGTTAGCCAAAGAATTGAACGCACGTTTGACCGCCGTGTATGTGGTCCCACCGTACATGCAACCGCTGTACGGCGATCCTATTGGGTATGTGCCGGTGGTGATTGATCCTAAGGAATACAAAGCCAGCGTTATCCGCAGCGCCAAACGGATTCTGGGTGAAGCGGTCGCCGTGGCCGCGGCGTTGGGGGTGACCTGCGCGGAAGTTATCGCCACCGACGAACATCCCTGGCAGGGGATCTTGAAGACTGCGCGCAGCAAGAAGTGCGACGCCATTGTGCTGGCATCCCATGGCCGGCGCGGGCTGATCAGTCTGCTGCTCGGCAGTGAAACCACCAAAATTTTGACGCATTCCAAGCTCCCTGTGTTGGTCTGTCGGTAAAAAAACCTTTGCGCGCAGCGCAGGCTGCCGCTTGTTATTGGTGACTGGCGACACCATGTTACGTGAAGGCGTGCGCCGCCTAAGTCGTTCGCGCGGACCTCACGTTAGACGTGATCAATGTCAAAGGGCTTCGGACGAAGCCCGCATAGGATGCAGCCATGCGGTTTGTCGATTACTACGAGGTGATGGGGATCGCCCCTGAGGCGACACCGGAGGAGATCAAAAAAGCGTATCGGAAGCTTGCGCGCAAATATCATCCGGATGTCAGCAAAGTTGCGCATGCAGAAGAGAAATTCAAGCAACTCGGGGAAGCCTACGAAGCGCTAAAGGATCCGACGCGGCGTGCGGAATACGATGAGCTGCGCCGCTACGGCGGTCGTAGCAACGAAGAATTCACCCCGCCCCCGGGCTGGCAGCCGCGCGGCGGGCAGGGCGTTGATCCGCGCCATGCCGCCCAATTCAGCGATTTCTTTGCGGAGATATTTGGGCGTGACGGGGCGCCAGACGGGCGGCGCGCCAGCGCCGATTGGCCGGGCGAAGACATCCACTACAGTGTGCAGGTGACCCTGGAGGAAGCGCAGAGCGGTGGCACACGCACGATTTCTCTCGCCAGCCAACCGAACCTCGCGGGTGAGACGTCGCCACCGAAGGTGCTCAAGGTCACGATCCCGCAGGGGATCCAGGCGGGACGCCAGATCAGACTCAAAGGTCAGGGCCAACCCGGTCTAGGCAGCGGTCGCCCCGGCGATTTGTTCCTTCATGTCGAGTATGCGCCGCACCGCCTGTTTACCGTCGATAAACGCGATCTCACCCTGGTCCTACCGATCACGCCGTGGGAAGCGATCCTCGGTGCTGCGGTGACCATCCCGACTTTGACTGGGAGCGTAAAGCTGACGATTCCGCCGAATAGTCAGGCGGCGCGCAAACTCAGGCTTGGCGGCAAAGGGTTGGCTGGTGATCCGCCAGGCGACTTGTATGTGGTGCTGCAAATTGTCGTGCCGGACACTCCGACCGCGCGTGAGCGCGAACTGCTGAACACGCTCGCCCAGGAATCCCAGTTCAATCCGCGCGCCGCGCTGGGAGATTTGTGATGGTACCGCATGAGTTCCTGGTCATCGATTTTGCACACGGCGGGCGCGCCTATACAGTGCATGAAGTTTGCGAGATCTGCGAAGTCTCGCTGGAGCGAGTGGTGTCATTTGTCGAGTTCGGGGTCCTTACCCCGCAGGGCAACAAGCTCGATGACTGGCGTTTTCCCGCGCAGTCCATCCTGCAAACGCGGCGCGCCTCCCGGCTCCAGCACGATCTCGAACTGGATCTGCCAGGGCTTGCGCTAGCCCTGGAATTGTTAGAGGAAATCGCCGGGCTGCGCCGGGAATTGGAAAACCTGCGCGCACAGATCGCGCAGTTCACATTGGGCGGGTAGCGAGGTAGGACTGTCGCGTAAGCTGGCAGGTCGCCAGCTACCGCAGCTTCTAAGGGGGGAACAGATGCGCGACAAAATTGACGCCGTGCTAAAGCAGGCGGTAGCGCACGGCGACGTGCCAGGCTGTGTGGCGGTGGTGCTGGATCGAGAGTCCGTCCGGTATGCAGGCGCGTTCGGTGTGCGCGATCTCGATAGTGGCCGCCCGATGACGCTCGATACCACGTTCCGCCTGGCCTCCATGACCAAGGCGATTACTTCTGTCGCCGCCATGCAGCTGGTCGAGCAGGGTCGGTTAGCGCTTGATCAGTCGGTCGCGAGTGTGCTGACGGCGTTCGGCGAACTCGGCGTGCTCACGGGATTTTACGGCGAGAATCCGGCCATTCGCGCACCACGCACAGCGGTCACTCTGCGGCAGCTCCTCACCCACACCTCCGGGCTTGCCTATGAATACTGGAATGCGCCGCTGCGGAAATGGATCCAGCACAGCGGCAATCCCGGCGTGTTGTCCGGCCAACGCGCCGGCTTGATGACACCGCTCGTCTGCGATCCGGGCGCCGCCTGGGTCTACGGCAGTGGCATCGACTGGGTCGGACAAATGATAGAAGCGGTGAGCGGCACCACGCTCGATAAGTATCTTGCCGCCAATGTGTTAGATCCGCTTGGCATGCGCGACACCGGTTACGTGCCGACACCAGCGATGAATGCGCGCCTGGTTGGCGTAAGTGCACGCGATGCGAACGGCGCGCTCAGCGCGGTGCCCTTCCAAGCGCCGCCAGCGCAGGAAATCTGGAACGGTGGCCACGGCTTGATTTCAACCGCTGCCGACTACGCGCGGTTCCTGCAGATGCTGCTCAATCGCGGTGCCTTAGAGGGGACGCGGGTGCTCGCCGCCAAGACGGTTGCTGTGCTGGGTGAGAACCATATCGGCGATCTCCTGGTGACCCGGCTCGAGACGATTGCGCCACGGCTCACCCTCGATGCCGAATTCTTGCCCGGTATGCAAAAGAAGCACGGCCTGGCCTACATGATCAACTGCGAGCAATGGCCGAATCGGCGCGCGATCGGCAGTGGTTTCTGGGCTGGGCTACTCAATACCTTCTTCTGGATAGATCCCGCCAACGGCATCGGCGGGTTGCTGATGCTACAGTTGCTGCCCTTCGCGGATGGGCGGGCGATGGCGTTACTGGATGGCTTCGAAGACGCCGTGTACTCCGCGCTGGTCGGATGAGTGATTGTCGCTGTGGAAGGTGCTAGCGGCAACTCGACGCGACATCGGTGGCTGGAACCCTGGTAGCCTGCGGCTGGCGCGGAAATCTATGATACTCCCGAGGCAAGCATGAATAAGACGCTGGAATTTTTCTTCGATGTCGGCAGCCCCGCAGCCTATCTCGCCTGGACGCAGATACCGCGCATTGCCGCCGAGTCGGGTGCCACTCTAGTGTGGCGGCCGATGCTGCTGGGCGGCGTGTTCAAGG
>JANOVQ010000044.1:0-3787 GCA_031417495.1 Pseudomonadota bacterium
AAAATAATTTTCGTTGACCGAATTATTTCTTGAAGACGCCTCGATTGGCGGCAGCACAATGCGTCGAGGCCTCGAAGCGCGCCGTGGCGCCGCAAGAAATTGCGTTCCATTTTTGGCAGCGATCAAGCCGAGATTGATCTCCAGCGAAGAGATCGACTCGTAGATCCCAGACTTCGACATGAAGGGCGCGCCCGAATACGCGACAGCCGGGCACATCCCCGATCCAAGTTTCCAAAAATCAAAATAGATTGGCGCGCTTGCGCGCACCGTTATCGCTCTGGGCAGCAAAAGTTCGATCTGTGGACGTCATACTTACGTCTTCCTTAGGATGAAGGCGCGAAAAACCGTTCTCGCAGCTTGCGTTTCCGTCCTCGTCCCTACCACGTCCGGTAGGGACGAGGACGGCCTTCGGCTCGCGCAAACACGCCGCCAAGCGTAACCGCTTGTCACCGTGTCCGCAGACTTAAGACCTCCGCGCTGGTCCGGCTCGCGTTCATTGCCGTTCAGTCGCAGCGCTCTCGTCCCCAAAAAATGGCTGACAGAAACCGCTCACATTGGATTATTGGTTTCTTATCGACATCGCTTGTACTTTCGGTGCGAAGTGTGATCGCGACGCGCGACGGTTGCGCTTGCAGGGAGATGAAGTTTGAGTACGCGCGCAATAAAGTGGGCCTGGGACCAAGCGCTTCCCTCGACGCAAAAGTTCGTACTGATCGTACTTGCCGACGTGGCTGACGACGATGGTGTTTGCTGGCCCAGTGTTTCGACCATTGCTAGGCGGGGCGCGGTCCCGACACAGACTGTGCAAAGCGCGCTCCGAGATTTGCACAATGTAGGCCTCGTGCGACGCGATGCGCACTATCGCGGGGATAGATCAACGACGTCAAATCGATATGTGTTGAGCTTGCGTGGGGGTGACACGCTGTCGGGAACCTCTGACATGCCTGTCACAGGGGGATGTCACCCATATCAAAAGGGGGGTGACACTCATGTCACCCCTGGAACTCCCATTAGAGCTATTATTGCTTCTTCACCACCATCCGTTCCGGCAGCAGGGGATTTGGAAACAGGAAGTGGTGATTCAAGAAAGTTGTTTTTTCCAAATATGTTCACGTCAACTGAATGCGCGGAAGCCAACCACCGGCGGGGGAATTCCGGTGCCGCTCGCCCAGCAACTTCTCGATGTGCTCGCCGACAAAGTGCAGCGCGGTGAAATCTAGACGACCCCGCTGGCCTTCCTGGGTGGATTGATCATCGACCCGAGGCCGGGAATGGTGCCGGAGGTCGGACGGCCGCCAACGGCAGAGATTCGAGGCGTATCGAGGGCTTCCGCGGAAACGCCCTCGCGGCTCCGGGAAACATCGCAGGCGTCAGCCCCGGATTACTCGGACGCCGCGTCCAATGTCTTGTGCCAGCGCGTCGCCGAGATTCAGAATAACGTCGCGCCACTATGCGCGACCAGTAGCGCACCCGCGCCGATATCAGAGCCAGACCCAAAGTCTGCCCCGACGGAGCAATCGAGCGCCACTGGTAATGCCGTCGACCCATCGCCCGCCCGAGCGAAGTTCCCAGAACCCCGGCGGGTCATAGGCGATTAATTGGGGAAGACTGGCGTTCGGCAGCACATCGTTCTCGGCGCGAATGATTAATGGTTCAGGCTACTACCAAACTTCAGCTAGGTCAGCGAACTCGACGGACGAGCTACACTATTGGTAACCAAGGTATCGCAAGGACGGGATACATGGCGCCGTTGTCGGTACGAAGTAGAAAAAACTCCAAACATCCGATGTTTAACGTGTTCCGCAAACGTGGACACAAAGTCCATCATTCTGGGGCGCCGAATTGCGTTACGCCCCAGAGGAACCCGATCAACATCAGCGCGTCGGGGATCTTGTCGATCTGGTCTGGGGATTAGTCGACATGAGCCCGGACGGCTATGGCGATTTCGTTCGCCAAGCTCTGTTACGAATAACCCATTCAGCGATGCCCGCCTTTTGGGATAAGCAAACGGGCGAATGTTCATTCACGGGTTGACGGCTTAGCAGCACAGTTCTATAGCTTAGCTACTGCACTGGAAATCGTATTGAATGTCTTTCGAGGTAGCGAAACATGAGTAAAGTTCTAAGTTCTGCCGCACTGCAGCAATACGAGGAAGAAGGCTACTACTATCCGCTCGATGTTCTAACGCCGGCAGAGGCGGCAGACTGCCGCGCTCGCATTGAAGCCATCGAGCGTGAGCGAGGACATCCGACGACCGGTTCGGAGCGCAGCAAGAGCCACGTCCTATACCCGTGGATCGACAACTTGATTCGACATCCGAGAATTCTCGATGCGATCGAGGACATCATCGGGCCGGATGTTTTATGCTGGAACACTGTGTGGTGGATCAAGGAGCCCATGAGCGAGGAGTTCGTTTCATGGCATCAGGATCGGCTTTACCTTGGGCTCGACACCGATGAGTTCGTGACTGCTTGGCTGGCACTCTCGCCGTCAACGATAGAAAGTGGCTGTGTGCGAATCCTTCCTCGCAGTCATAAAGGCGAAATTCTTCCGCACCGTGACGAATTTAAAGAGACCAATATGTTGTCGCGCGGACAGGAGATTGCCGTGGATGTTGATGAGGCGAAAGCCGTCTCCATGCAGCTGGCTCCCGGACAAATCTCATTGCATAACGTCCGACTTGCTCACGCCTCGAACCCCAATCGCTCTGCCGACCGACGGGTTGGCCTCTCGATGCATTTTATCCCGCCGTCCACGCGACAGGTCGCTATGGAATGGGACAGTGCTACATTAGTCCGCGGTGAAGATCGCCATGGCCATTTCGCGCTGACACCACGCCCGACCCGCGATCTGGACGAGGAAGCGGTAAAGTTTTACCAGAAGGCTACAGATTCCTTTCGGGCAATCGTATTCAAAGACGCGGAGAAGGTTCGCGAAAGATTTTAAACTTCAGAGCTCTGCGCTTAGCCGTAATGCAGTAGGCCAATGAACATGACTATAGTAGCCGCGCCAATAGCCTTCGGGAGTGCGCTCGACGTCGGCCCGGGTATAACGCGCAAGCAAAATCCGTCAGGCCGGATTCAATGAAGTTATCGATACCGAAGACATGTTCCGCTACGCGGCAAGCGCGTCGGGGTCATTGGTAGCGGCGCGACGGCAGTCCAGGTGATTCAGACTATTGCGCCGGACGTTGCACACCTTGCGGTGTTTCAGCGCACGCCGAACTGGTGCACCCCGTTGGGCAATGGAGCAATCGATGAGCAGGCGCAGCGCAATCTCAAGCAGCGCGCCGACGAGATTTTCGAAACGTGCAAGCGGACGTTTGCCGGTTTCATTCATCAGGCGGACGAACGCGTGGGGGCCGACGTTACCAAAGCCGACCGCTGGGCAAATTACCAGGCGCTGATGGACCGCGGCGGGTTCGCCTTATGGTTGGCGAACTATCAGGACTTGTTTACGAATCGCGAGCTTGCGGCGGAAGTGAGCGAGTTCGTCGCGGAGAAGATCCGCGCGCGTGTGAGAGACCCTGAAATTGCTGAAAAACTGATTCCCCGGGATCATACCTATGGCACAAAACGTCCGCCGGGCGAGAAGGACTACTACGAAGTCTTCAACCTCGACTATGTCGAATTCGTCGATTTACGCGAGACACCGATCACGCGCGTTCAAGCCAAGGGTATCGAGACTGGATCAGATTCCCAGCGGCGTCTGCACCAGCTGGACGTGATCATTTACGCTACCGGCTTCCGCGCCGTGACCGGCGAGCTCATGCGTCTGGACATTATCG
>JANOVQ010000045.1:0-7343 GCA_031417495.1 Pseudomonadota bacterium
GCGCTGGGTGATCGCGGATGGGTGTCTATAGTCATACCATGGCTCTCAAGGTGCGCCGACGCTGATGCGTCAGGAGATTGGCTCCCCGCCTGGTGCGGCCGTTGCAATCCGGGCCAGCCCTGGGCGGGGCGCCTATCATACAAATATCAATGCGGGGATCGATATCAGTTCAGCACCTGCGTGAAGATCAAAATTGCGGTGCTCTCCGCCGCCTAATGACTTGTGATATAAGCGCCCGTTAAGGCCTCACACTCAAACGCAGGTTCCATGCACGACTCGCTGCCCGACAAAACCGCTCGCCGCGAAGACTTTCGTCATTTCGTCGCGATCCAAACGCGCTGGAATGACCTGGACAGTTATCGCCACCTGAACAATGCTCGCTACTACGCATTTTTCGACACCGTGATCATGGACTACTTACAGAGTGTCGGCGGCTTCGATCTCCTCCATGGCCCGGTGTTGCCGTTCACGGTAGAAAATCGTTGCCGGTATTTTCAATCTTTAACCTTTCCCGATGTGGTCGAAACAGGTTTGCGGGTTGCCAGAATAGGCAACACGAGTGCGCGCTATGAAATGGGTTTGTTCAAAAAAGGTGACGCCGAAATCCACGCTGCGGGCGCGTTCGTAGATGTGTTCGTCGATGCGCAGACCCAGCTGCCCACGCCCATTCCTTCCGCGCTAAGACAACACCTCGAGGCCATCCAATGGCCACCAGCGAACATTTTGTGAGGCGTGTGCAGTGCCAGTGCTAAGGCCCAAAGCATGATCGCGCGAACCCTTCTCATCAGGCGCCCAGACGATTGGCACGTTCACCTCCGTGACGATCAAATGCTGGCGGCGGTGCTGCCGGCCACCGCTGGAATATTTGCGCGCGCCATCGTGATGCCCAATCTGAAACCACCGATCACGACCGCCAAGGCGGCGGCGGCTTACCGCGCGCGCATTCTTGCGGCACTTCCGGTGGGTCAGCGCTTTGCGCCGCTCATGACTTGCTATCTCACCGACACCACTGACACTGACGATCTCGCAGCCGGCTTTCGCGAAGGGATCTGGACTGCAGCAAAACTCTATCCCGCTGGTGCGACCACTAATGCCGATGCTGGGGTCACCGCCTTGTCGCGCATTCACCGGACACTTGAAACCCTCCAAACGCTGGGCATGCCGCTCCTGGTGCATGGCGAAGTGGTGGACAGCGATGTCGATGTGTTTGATCGCGAAGCGCGCTTCATCGAACGTGAACTGACGGGGCTGCGGCGGGATTTTCCAGCCTTGAAGCTGGTGTTCGAGCACCTCACCACCCGCGAAGGCGTGGACTTCGTGCGCGATGCCCCCGGCCCCACGGCGGCCACCGTGACGCCCCATCATCTCTTGCTAAATCGCAACGCGATGTTCGAGCGCGGTTTACGTCCGCATGCCTACTGTCTACCGGTGGCCAAGCGTGAACATCACCGCTTGGCCCTCCGCGCAGCTGTCACCTCGGGTAACCCGCGCTTCTTTTTGGGCACCGACTCCGCGCCACATCCCCGTCATTTAAAGGAACATGCTTGCGGCTGCGCGGGTATCTATAACGCACCAACGGCGATGGCCTGCTATGCACAGGTATTTGCTGAAGAGAATGCGCTCGCGAGGTTAGAAGGCTTTGCTTCGCTCTTTGGCCCGGAGTTCTACGGCCTGCCGGTGAACGCTGAACTCCTTGAATTGTCCGACGGCTCGGCGGAAAACCCTCCTGAAGATCTGCAGACTGCTGAAGGCGAGGTGCGAATTTTCTCGCCGCCCGGGATTGCCGCGTGGCGCGCTCGCCTGCTTAGTTAACGCACGGTGTCTGATCCATGCAGTACTTCGTTAGTCGCACGTGATCGCCAACATGTATGGCATCCCTACAGCGCGCTTGGCAGCAGTTCGCCAGTATTCCCGGTGGTGTCGGCCAGTGGCGTGCGCCTGCGTCTCGCCGATGGACGCGACCTGATCGATGGAATGTCGTCGTGGTGGTCGGCGATTCACGGTTATAACGTGCCCGAATTAAATGCTGCAGCGACCACCCAACTCACCCTGATGGCGCATGTGATGTTTGGTGGACTCACCCACGAACCAGCCATCGCGCTGGCCGAACGCCTGGTGGAAATCACACCTGTGGGGCTCGATACGGTGTTTTTCGCCGACAGCGGCTCGGTGGCGGTGGAAGTGGCGATCAAAATGGCGCTACAGGTGTGGGCGGCGCGCGGCCAGCCACGGCGTCGGCGCCTCTTAACGATCCGAGGCGGTTACCACGGGGACACTTTCGGCGCCATGTCGGTGTGCGATCCCATCACCGGGATGCATACGCTTTTTCAGGGCACGCTCGTGGGTCAGCTTTTCGCACCGCGACCTCAGTGTCGCTTCGACGCCGAGTGGGATGCCAGCGACTGCGCACAATTCGAACAACTCATTGCTCAGCACGCGCACGAACTCGCGGCCGTTATCCTGGAGCCCATCGTGCAAGGTGCCGGTGGCATGTGGTTCTATCATCCGCGCTATCTGCAGCAGGTAAGGGCGCTATGTGATCACCATGGCGTACTCCTTATCGCAGATGAAATCGCGACCGGCTTCGGCCGCACTGGCAAGCTTTTCGCGTGTGAGCACGCGCAGGTCGTGCCGGATATTCTGTGTCTCGGCAAAGCGCTCACTGGCGGCTACCTGACACTCGCGGCCACCCTCACCACGCGCGCAGTGGCCGCCGCGATCACCGATCATCCGCCCGGGGTGTTCATGCACGGTCCAACCTTCATGGCTAATCCACTCGCCTGCCAAGTCGCACTCGCAAGTATCAACTTGCTCCTTGCTCGCCCGTGGCAAGCCCAGATCGAGCGCCTTGAAGCGCTCCTGACGGAAGGGCTTGCGCCGTGTAGTAGTCTCGCTCAGGTGGCAGAAGTTCGCGTCTGCGGTGCGATTGGGGTGGTCGAACTGAAACACCCGGTTGATATGCACACGCTCCCGTTCGAGTTTGTCGCACGCGGCGTGTGGGTGCGACCGTTTGGTCGCTTGGTGTATGTCATGCCGCCGTTCGTCATTAACGAACAAGACACACGAGCTCTCACTTCGGCGATCTGCGAGGTCGTCGCTAATACCTGATGGGCCAAGCGCGTCTGGGCCTTGAAAACCAAATCTGGCGGATTCCCGCCGCGGTTTTACGCAGCATGCGTGAACCCGCTTGCCGCGCACGGCACGCCAAGCGCGGCCGCCACTGCCGGGTGCGTGATCTTACCGGCACACACATTTAAGCCATCCGCGAGATGCGGATCGGCGGTGAGCGCGCGCACGTAGCCTGCGTCAGCCAGCGTAAGCACGAACGGCAGAGTGGCGTTATTAAGGGCCTGCGCCGAAGTCTTCGGCACCGCCCCCGGCATGTTGGCCACACAATAATGGATGATCCCATCGACAACGAAAGTCGGCACATCGTGAGTGGTTGCATGACTCGTCTCTGCACAGCCGCCCTGATCAATTGCCACATCCACGATCACTGAGCCCGCTTGCAGGAGACTCAGCATCTGGCGAGTAATTAACTTCGGCGCCGCCGCACCTGGAACGAGCACGGCACCGATCACGAGATCCGCCCTACTGAGTGCGCGTTCAGTGCTATCGCGGGTCGCGAATAAGGTTACCAAGCGTCCGCCAAACTGCGCGTCTAATGCGCGCAAGCGCGGCAGGGACTTGTCCAACACGGTGACTTTCGCTTGCATTCCCACCGCCATCTGAATCGCGTTGGTCCCCACGACCCCGCCACCAATCACGACCACTTCGGCCGGTGCGACACCCGGCACGCCCCCCAACAGGATCCCCGCCCCGCCCATTGAGCGCTCTAAGCAGCGGGCGCCAGCCTGAATGGCGAGGCGACCCGCCACCTCGCTCATCGGCGCCAGTAGCGGCAGACTGCCATCGCGCGCAGTCACGGTTTCGTACGCGATGGCGACGGCGCCGGTCGCCGCCAAGGCCTGCGCTAACACGGGGTCGGCAGCTAAATGCAGATAAGTGAACAAGATCTGGCCCGAACGCAACAGCGCGAGCTCGGCCGCCTGGGGTTCTTTTACTTTTACAATCATCTCAGCGCGCGCGAACACTTCAGCCGCAGTCGGCACGATCAAAGCGCCAAGCGCGGCATAAACTTCATCAGCAGCGCCTATGCCCTTGCCCGCTCCGGCCTCGACGATGACGGTATGGCCATGGGCGAGCACCTCGCGCACGCTGCTGGGGGTCATGCCGACCCTGAATTCATGCGACTTAATTTCTTTGGGAACTCCGATACGCATAGACAACCTCCCTCTGGGATTGATGAGCGGGCACCGCACGCGGCGTATTCTCCTAACCTAGTCCAAGTCGCGTGGTTTTGTTGCTTTGTGGCGGCCGATCCGCTTGAATCCCGCAGACGATCACGAGCCGCTTATGGAATACAAGTTAATTTCTGGACTCCCTTTACGCGTGCTGGTGGCGCCCGCTTGGACTTGTCGATGGGCGGATCTCGCCACCCCGTGACCTCTGAGCAACCCGTTAGCCTCGCCGACCACGGCGACGATGATTTGGTGACACGCGCCCTGTTGAAATGGCCCAATGTGCCTGCCTGTTACAGGTGGTTAGGCCTGAACGGTCGAGGCAATTGGCTTATCCAGGGTGCGCCCATCACCCACCCTGGCATCCGCCACTTCTTGAATCGTCACTACCAAGTGGATAACCGAGGATGCTGGTTCGTGCAGAACGGGCCGCAACGGGCCTATGTCGATCTCGAACTCGCGCCCTGGGTTTTCCTGCTTGACGGTGAGCAGCGACTCATTACCCACACGGGTCGCTTGGTGGACCAGCCCGAGGCACTCTTCGTGACCGATTCCGCTCAGCTGTTCATCCGGACGGAATGCGGCTTCGGCGCGCTCTCCGACCGCGATCTTGCGCAATTTCTGAGCCAATGCCAGAGCGCCGAGGCCCCCTTGAAGGGTCAAGTTCTCGAATCAATGCTCGAGCTCAGCGCCGGTCGCGCCGTGCCTTTTACACTGGAATGGCGCACTCACCGGATGCGTTGCCAGTACGTGCCGGAACGGATTTTGGAAACTGAGTTCGGGTTCCAGCGGCAGCCGCCAGCGAACCTGCCGACGTGAGCCCGTGGGCTGGGTCGCGTGATTTACACGATGCATGACATAACTGCCTGTAAATTCAGCTAAGCTACACGCATGGAGTTGGATGAAACAGCGCTGATCGACGTTCGCGGGAAGCAACTCGACAGACTTCTAAAGCAGAGTCGCACGGAGATCCTGGCCGGTCTTGGCGCGGTGGTCCTGGGCGTCATGCTCACCAGTGGTGTTGTGCCTGCTGTGGTCGCGCTCGGATGGGCCACCCTTACTGCGTTGTGCTACGGCAGCCGCTATGTCCTGATCGAGCTGCAAAATCGCCAGCCTGTCACCGATGCCACGGTCAAGCGGCGCTCCCAGATGTTTATTGGCACAGTCGCCGCGACCGGCCTCTGCTGGGGGCTTTTTGTCGCCTATGCCTTGAGCCGTAATGAGCTCGCGCATAGCGCGGCCCTCCCCGTCCTGTTGTTAGCCAGCGCCGTGTGTCTGCTATCGATCGGCGCGCACGCGGGTTCCGAGCGAGCGGGCTTGGCAGCAGTGCTGACCACCTTAGCGCCACCGATAGTCGCCCTGCTGTGGCACCTGAATCGACTCGATATCATGGCAGCGGTAGGCGTCGCGGCCTTGTGCGGCGTCGCTATCTACACCGTGCGCAGTCTCAAGGGCCAGGTTTGGGAATCGATTGCGCTCCGCGAGCGGAACAAAAATTTATCGAGTTATCTTGATCAACGCCGGGACCAGGTCGAGAAACTTAACGTGGAGTTAAAAACCACGCTGTCGAAACATGATCAGGCCGAGTCGAACCTTCGCCGCACTTCGGCAGACCTCGGACTGGTCCAGGGAAAAGCCAAAGCGCTGGCCGATACGCTCGAGCGAATTTCGCCGATGTGTCAGGTCACGGGGCTCGCCAATCGCCGCCATTTCGACCAGTTGATGGACGCCGAATGGCGCCGCGCCGCACGTGAAGGCAAAGTGGTTTCGATCTGCCTATTCGATCTGGACGACACTGAAGAATACCTCGAAGCCTATGGTCAGCAGGCAACCGACGCCTTACTGAAGCGCCTGGCGGCAAATCTAAGAGGTTTCGCGCGCCGTGCCGGCGATACCGCAGGTCGTTACGAAGAGACCAAACTCGCCTTGCTGCTACCTGGCTGCGACGTACGCAACGCCAGTCGTATGGCCGAAGGTGCGCGCAAGCGGTTAGAGCAGCAAGCTGTGCCCCATAGCAATGCGAAGAATCGCCAGGTGGTCACGACCCACGTTGGCGTGGCCATGCTTAAGCCCGCCCGTTCGCTCGGCCCAGGGGAGCTGCTTAAACGGGTGGATACTGCCTTATATGAAGCGCGTTTCCAGGGCGGCAACCGGGTTATCGCTTATCAACCGCTCAGCAAACTTCGGATTGAACGCTGGGATACGCCGCGCGACGGCCCGTATAACGAACAATCGCTGATGCAGAAGTTGCTGGTCTGGGGTTATGACACCACCAAGCTCCTCATGCGTCCGGGGACTTCTGTGGAGCCCGAAATCGTAGCAGCGGAAAAAGTGCTCGCCATCGCGAGCGGAGAGCTCAAAATCGAAGTTGAGGGGCACACCATGAATATCAAGCCCGGCGACTGCGTGTTCATCCCACAAGGGGTTGAATTGGGCTTAGAGGTCATCGGTGAGCGTCCCGTGCTGAAATTCACCGCGGCAAAGAATTAAATCGCCTAAATCGCCGCCGGTTCCGCCGCTAGACGATTTGTCTGCCGATCGTCTAAGTGTTTCATTGTTAGCCCGATAAACCCTGAACAAAGGATCCTCCAGGAATATGCGTAAGAAGTTTGCCCTTGCCGTTTTATGTTGCGCTCTCACGCCGGTCTTTGCCGAGGACCCTGGCGCGGTCAGCCTGGATACCGATCAAAAGCGAATCAGTTATGCGATAGGCCTGAGTACGGCACAAAGCATCGCGCGCCAGGGGGTTGAGCTTGATCTGTACACGTTCATGACCGGCGTACAGGATGCACTGCAGGGTACCCGCCCACGTCTCAGCCAGGAGGAATTCCAGGCGGCGCTCTCCAACGCCACCAATTCCGTGAACGACAAGCTGAAAGCCCGCGCCAAATCTAACCTGGAGGCCGGTCAGGCCTTTATGCAGGCGAATAAAAAGAATACGGGGGTAATCGAACTTTCCAATGGAATTCAGTACAAGGAGCTGCGCAAGGGCTCTGGCAAACATCCCACCAAGGACGATACGGTGGTCGTGCACTACGAGGG
>JANOVQ010000046.1:0-6580 GCA_031417495.1 Pseudomonadota bacterium
CACGAATATGCTCGACCTGGGCCGCTGAGGCCGCCCACGAAAGCAGCAGAAAAGGCAAAAATAGCAACTGACTCATTGGGATAGGCACTGATCCTCAAGCACGAGTTCGGATTCTCAGCCAATCCGCCATGCTCTTTCAAGCCTTTCTTAGAAAACTCCCGTATCTCACTAAAAAACCTTGAGATCATGAGCTACAAAAAGAGGCTTCACCAGGTCAAGAGTCGAACGCTCCTAACAGTCCTGTCCCGCCGGTGCTGCACGCCTCTGCGCTCAGCCGCCGCCCCGTCGCGGAAAGAATTTCGAGCGTGAGGGTGAGGTCAAACGGCGGCAATTCGGACCCGCCGCGCTCGGGCCATTCAATCAGGCAGAGGGTCGCGGGCTGCACATAGTCATCAAAGCCCAGGTAATACAGTTCGCGTGGATCGTGCAGGCGATAGAGATCGAAGTGGTGCACCGTCATGTCGCGC
This sequence comes from Pseudomonadota bacterium, assembly GCA_031417495.1. Taxonomy (GTDB): domain Bacteria; phylum Pseudomonadota; class Gammaproteobacteria; genus CAIKBL01. Next base: position 468 of record JANOVQ010000046.1, read on the forward strand.
ACGGGATAGGATTCGACCAGCGTGAAGGTTGGACTTTTTACATTTCCGCGGTGGCCCAGCGCATGCAGAAATGCACGCGCGAAGGTCGTCTTGCCGGCGGCCAGCGGCCCACTAAGCGCGATCAGCAGACCTGGTTTAACCAACCCTGCGAGCTGCGCGGCAAGGCGGCCGAGGGCGGCTTCATCCTGGACTTCACAACGCCGTTTATTAGGCGCCAACTCTTCCATCTAATTCACTAAGGTGCGCAACCACGGCATTAGGTCGCTGGCCAGCAGGCCACGCTCGCCAGCCTCTGCAGCAAGGTCACCGGCCGCTGCATGGAGGGCCGCGCCGGCTGTCGCGGCATCTGCGCCGGCCAGGCCCTGCGCCACCAACGCGGCAATGATCCCGCTGAGCACATCGCCCATCCCGCCCGCTGCCATGCCAGGATTCCCGCCAGCAATGACCCCGAGCTGCATAGGCGTTTGAACCAAGGTACCAGCGCCTTTCAGCACCACGGTGCCGCCGTAGCGAGCTTGCAGCGCCGCGCTTGCCGCGAAGCGATCCGCTGCGATCACCGCAGTATCGTGATACCCCAGCAGGCGTGCAGCTTCCCCGGGATGTGGTGTCAGAATCCAGTCTGCGCGTTGCGCGGGATCACAAGCGAGCAGATTCAACGCATCGGCATCGAGAACTAGCGGTCGTGCGCAATCGCGCAGCGCCGCCCACAGCGCGACTGCCCAGGGCGATTGTCCTAACCCAGGGCCCACCGCAACCACCGTCGCGCGCGCCACTAAGGGGGCGAGATCAGCCGGCGTCTCTACGGCATGCGCCATGATCTCGGGGCGGCCGACATTCAAGTTGTGCGCCACGGCCGGGGATACCGCCACGCTTACCAGGCCGGCACCACTGCGCAGTGCCGCTTCTGCCGCCAGGCGAACTGCACCACTCATACCGGGCGCGCCACCGACCAGCAACACATGCCCGTGGTTGCCCTTATGCGCTGTGCGCGGGCGAGGCGCCAGACGGTGCCGCCACTCAGCCCAATCATGCCAGCGCGCGCGTGGCGGCACCCCCGCCAACACCGGGCCAGGAATTTCAAGCGCCGCCACTTCCAGGGTGCCAACGAAGTCGCGCGCCACACCGGTCACCAAGCCACACTTATTCGCAATAAACGTGAGTGTGTGATCGGCGCGAACCGCAACCCCTAAAGCAGCCCCAGTCTCAGCATTCAAACCCGACGGCACATCGAGACTAAAGCGCGGACAAGACCCTGCATTGATAGCCTCAATCGCGGCCTGCGCCAGATCTGCGGGCGCGCGATTCAAGCCGATCCCGAACAGCGCATCGACCACCACCTCCGCATCAGTCAACGCCGTGAGATCGTGACTCAGCGGGAGCGGGTTCGCCTGCAGGCGTTGCCAGGTGAGTGCTGCATCGCCCTGGACCGCGGGTGTCCCCACTTGAATCACGCTTACGGTTAGGCGGTCGGCGTGTGCCAGCCGCGCCAGCACATAGCCATCACCGCCGTTATTGCCTGCCCCACACACCACCGCGATGCGCCTCGCCGCAGGCCAGCGCGCGCGGAGTACGCGATAGGCCGCCGCGCCCGCCTGTTCCATGAGTTCCAGGCTCGCAATCCCGCACGCAGCACAGGCCCGTTGTTCTAACAGACGCACGCCTGCGACGTCGTACAAGGCCGTTAGCGTTTCATTCACCGGTTAATTCCGAGACCCGCAGAAAAGTCCTGCGGTAGTGCTGCAATTCGGCGATTGATGCGCGAATGTCGTCCATTGCGCGGTGGTTAGAATTCTTGGCAAACGGCGGGAGATGCCTGGCCCAGCGCAGTTGCAATTCTTTCACCGTGCTCACATCGAGATTGCGGTAATGGAAAAACTCCGCCAAGCGCGGCATGTAACGGTAGAGGAATCGACGGTCCTGCCCGACACTGTTACCGCACATTGGCGAGACCTTGGGCGGCACATACTGCGCAAGGAAAGCCAAGGTGAGTTCTTCCGCCTCCAGCATGCGCGTCCGACTATCCCGGACTCGAGCCGTAAGACCTGAGTCGCCATGCTGTCGCGTGTTCCACTCGTCCATCATCGCCAGCACGACCTCTGGCTGGTGAATAGCGATGGTCGGTCCCTCGATCAACTGCGTGAGATGCACGTCGGTCACGATGGTCGCGATTTCAATAATGGTGTCGCGCGCCGGCTCCAGACCGGTCATTTCAAGATCGATCCAGATTAAATTCTCGGGCGAAAAAATCATCAAGGCTTTCTACCCAGCGCGCAGCGCGCGGTTTTCAGTACTCGCGCCGGCTCTGAATCGCAAGTGACAAAGTCGAACTATCGACATATTCAAGTTCGCCCCCAATCGGCACGCCATAGGCAATCCGCGTCGCAGTCACACCGGCCTGACGCGCCAGCTGCCTGAGATAATGCGCAGTGGCCTCGCCTTCCATGGTGGTACCGGTGGCCACGATCAATTCACTCACTTCGCCAGTGGCCAGGCGTGCCTCCAGGAGATCCAAGCGCAGGGTCTCCGGCGATATTCCGTCGATCGGCGAGAGCCGCCCGAGCAGCACAAAATAGCGGCCTTTAAAATCCAACGCATGCTCAATCGCCGCGACATCCAGCGGCGATTCCACGACGCAGAGCACACTGGGATCGCGTAGGTGGGAGTCGCAGATTCGACACCGCGGATGCTCGCTGAAAGTCCGGCACAGCTCGCAATGCCCGATGCGATTCATCGCATCTTCCAGTGCGCGTGCCAGTTTGCGGGCTCCATCGCGATTGCGCTCGAGAAGATGAAACGCCGCGCGCTGTGCGGATTTCGGGCCAATCCCCGGCAGACATTGCAAGGCTTTGACCAAGTCTTTGAGCACCTCGGTGGTCATGCGTTAGAACGGAAGCTTGAAGCCTGCCGGCAGCTCAAGGCCCTGGGTCATGCCGGCCATCTTGGCGCTACTAAAGTGCTCCACTTTGCGCACAGCGTCGTTGACTGCCGCTGCCAGCAGATCTTCCAGCATCGTCACGTCGTCCTGTAGCAACTCCGGCGCAATCTTCACGGCTTTTACATCGTGACGGCCATTCATGGTGACTTTGACCAAGCCCGCGCCCGCTTCGCCCGTCACTTCCTGGGCGGCGATCTCGTCCTGCGCGCGCTTCAAGTCCTCCTGCATACGCTGCGCCTGTTTCATCAAATTGCCTAAAGGTCCTTTCATAGCGTGCCTCATTCGTCCTGCGGAATCACCCGTTCGATGATCGCGCCAAATTGTTGCTGCAAAGATTGAATGTTGGGGTCCTCTTCGATCTGCCGCGTCGCCGCCGCTTGGCGCGCGGCGTCGGCAGCGGACAGTTGTTGGGCGGGGGTGGTCAGGCCTGGCGACGAGCCCGTCGTCGTGAAGCGTACCACCACCTCTTGTTGCAGGACCTGGCGCAGCGCAGTTTCAAGTCCTTTGACTTGTCGTTCACCGCGTAGACTCGCGGACTGTGGGGTGAGTGCGAGTTCAATAACGCGACCGTCAAAACTCTGCAACGCGCAATGCCGCGCAAGTTCGCGGACCAGGCCAGTAGTCTCAAGACGCGCCACGGTAGCCGTCCAATCCAGCGTTGTGGGGGCCGGGTTCGGCGGCGTACTCGGCGCCGAAGTCTCAGCAATAGGGCGCGCGATCTCGGGGCGCCGCAAAGCCGCAGTTCGCGACGGCGTCGTTGCGGGTGCCGCATTTTTCAGCGTGGTTTTGGCGGCTGCTTGCCCACCTGCTGCGGGCGCAGTGGCCAGCGAGTCGTCGGGCTTGAAGGCCAGCATGCGCAGCAACGCCATTTCAAACCCGATCTGTGGTTCAGGCGCGAGCGGCAAGTCGCGCCGTCCGAGCAATCCTAATTGGTAATAAAGCTGGCAGTCTTCAGGACTGAATCTGCTCGCGAGTGCTTTGATTGCATCGCTTTCATCCAGCGCTGCGGCCTCTGTCCCTAACACTTGATAGACCGCAACACGCCGCAGCACGGACAGCACCTCACCCAAAATCTGCGCGAAATCCGGGGCAAATTCCGCGAGCTCACGCGCACTGGCGATCAAACCTCGACCATCGCCATCCGCCAGGGCCAATAGCAGCGGCATCACTTGCTCGGTGCCAACAGTGCCCAGCATGCTTGCAACTTCGCGCAGATCGAGCGCACCGCCGGTGAACGCGATCGCCTGATCGAGCAGGCTCAACGAATCGCGCATGCTGCCATCGGCCGCTGCGGCAATCAGGCTGAGCGCGCCGGCCTCCACACTTATTTGTTCAGCCAACATAATCCGCTGCAATTGCCCTTCGATCAGTTCCGCGCTGAGCCGCTTGAGATTGAACTGCAAACAACGCGACAGGACCGTAATCGGCAAGCGCTTGGGATCGGTGGTGGCCAATAAAAATTTTACGTGCGGTGGCGGTTCTTCGAGGGTCTTCAGCAGCGCATTGAAGGAATGATTGGAGAACATGTGGACTTCGTCGATCAGATAAACCTTGAACCGTCCACGCGCCGGCGCGTACTGAACGTTATCCAGCAAATCGCGCGTCTCATCCACCTTGGTGCGCGACGCGGCATCGACTTCGATCAAATCGACGAACCGCCCTTCATCGACTTCCCGGCAGGCGCTGCACTGGCCACAAGGGGTGCTGCTGATGCCGGCCTCACAATTCAGCGCCTTGGCCAGCACGCGTGCGATCGACGTTTTGCCCACGCCGCGCGTACCCGTAAAAAGATGGGCGTGATGCAGCCGCTGGCTGTCCAGCGCATTGACCAGCGCGCGCAGCACATGGCCCTGGCCGACCATCTGGCTGAAATCGCGCGGGCGCCATTTGCGCGCCAGTACTTGATAGGTCATTGGATTATCAGACACATGAGTGAATGGAGCGGCGGCCATGCCAGCCACACCCCGGCACCCGCAGTCACCGTTACCGCTGCTCCCTTCCGGGCCTGACGGGGTTCACAGTCTTACGTCGCGAGGGGACCGGCACGGCCACCATTGGAAGGGCGAACTGTAGCCGGAATTGGCGGTGCGGGCTATGGGAGTCCGCGAGCAGGCGAGTGGCTGCGCTTTCATTGGTGCGTAGGCGGCAACTGCACCAATTGACGTCGGCGCTCAGGATGAACCGCCAGTTTGCGCCTTAGTGGCGAAGCGGTCGGGGGATCGGGCGAGTCAGCGTGGGGAACGCGCATCGCCTGACGCAAAAATTTCTGCAATGCCGCGCGTTTCGCCTGCACCTCATCCCGGGCAGAGTTACCCAGTCTCTTAGACCCGGGATCCAGGGGCACTCGATGAAGCGCCGCAATCCTATCCCGGATCTTTGCGACGCAAATTCCGGAATGACGTCACGATGACGAAGGCGTCGAGTTCAACGTCTTTGCTGATTACCGAGCGGATGAAATTGATCAACGTCTATCCGACAAATGACGTAGGCAGCTTGTGCTGTCCCAAAAATTTCTTTCGTAAATCACGGCCTTCAGGTGAGTCTCGATCGCCCGATAGGTGATGCCTGGCACTTGGTCACCATAGTCGGCTCAGTGGCAAACAGATAACGCAACGCGCACGGGACGCTGAACGCCCATTACGGTAGGGGTTCAGGGAGAATAGCCGAGGCGACGGCGCGAAAGCCGTGGGATGAGTCTGTTGCCACACGCGCTCTGAAAACCAAAGCTGCGTTGCTTACAAGAGCCTTGGATTTCGCCGACGTCCGACAGTCTCCGCCGCGCGAAATTGCGCCACGGGTTTCTCGTTGCCGCTCTTCACGTCGAAATCCACGCTCGAGGGGTATCCTCACTTTGTCGGAATTCTTTACACACGGGGTTGCTCCGTTCGCAGGGCCTGAAAAACGCTGGCTCTTTTATGAAACAAGACGTTGTCTTTCCTTCCGCGCTGATGTGGGGCAATGATGACGGGCCGCGGGCCGGTTTCGATGTCAGCTAGTTTTACACGGCGCTGCGTATCACGCTCGAACCAATTTCGGGAGCCTCTCAAGGTTAGGCTTATAAATCACAAAGTTGCATGACCGCCCTGTCACGGACCACCGCCATTGGCGCAATTCCTGCTGCGCAATGGCAACTTCGTTCGAAACCGGAAGGGAAGATCACATGAAAAGGCTGATTTTC
>JANOVQ010000047.1:0-9686 GCA_031417495.1 Pseudomonadota bacterium
GATGTGCAAATTCGCCGACAATCGCGGGTTATAATCAGCCGAGCCTTTCGAAAATTGAGTAGTCGATGAATCATATCAACAAAATTTTGGGTCTTGCCTTGGCGCTGGCGGCGACGACGCTGCTTGCTAATGATGGCAAGACTAAAGCGTTGCCCTGCACTGCGTGTCATGGCATCGACGGCAACAGCACACTCAACCCCGAGTGGCCGAACTTGGCCGGACAGCATGCCACGTATACGGTGTCGCAGCTGCAAGCCTTTAAAAGTGGCGCGCGCAAGAATCCCAACATGAACGGCATGGCCGCCTCCCTGGGCGAATCGGATATGGCGGAGATTGCAGAGTATTTTGCCGGCCAATCACTCACTGTCGCCTCGGTTGAAGCTGCCGACACTGCACTCGGCGCGGCGCTTTATCGCGGCGGTAACAAAGCCTCCGAGGTACCCGCGTGTATGGCCTGCCATGGGCCGAACGGAGCGGGCAATCCCGGTGCCAAGTACCCTGCGTTGCGCGGCCAACACGCGCAGTACACCGTCCTGCAGCTCCAAGCCTACAAAACCGGTGAACGCAGCACTGATCCAAAAGAAATCATGCGCACGATAGCGGCTCGCCTAACGGCGCCAGAAATCGCTAGCGTGGCGAAGTATCTCGAAGGTCTTCACTAATCCCCATCCTGGAGTCGTCATGTCTCGCCTTTTGCTCGCCAGCCTGTTGACCCTCGTCGCCCTCGGTGCACCGTGCGCGGAAACCTACCGTGAAGGCGAGCATTACCAGCTCCTGGCGACGCCGCTAGCGGTCCAGGATCCGAGTAAAACCGAAGTCGTCGAACTCTTCTGGTACGGCTGCCCGCATTGCTTTCACTTCGAGCCATTGATATCGAAATGGCTGGAGACCAAGCCGGCCAACGTGACCTTCCGCCGGATACCGGCGATTTTCGCCGAAAACTGGGTGCCGCATGCACGGGCATATTTCGCGGCGGAAGCCCTTGGCGTGCTGGATAAATTCCACGCGCCAATGTTCCGCGCAATCCACGAAGAAGCGCAGAAAATTTTCGATGAGGCCGGAATCATTCGTTTCGCCGCACAACAGGGGATTGACGAGGCGGACTTCAAATCGGCGTATACCGGATTCGCAATCGATGGCAAGGTCAAACAGGCCATGCAATACACCCGCGACTCTGGCATTACCGGTGTTCCTTCAATCATCGTCAACGGTAAATATCGCACCGGGGCGCAGATGGCAGGCGGCCAGGATGCTGTTTTAAAGGTCGTGGCCTTCCTGGTCGCTAAAGAAAGAGCCCACTAACCGGGTCTCCATTTTTCCCATCAGCCCCAGACCAGTCCGGGGCGGCACCGCAAAGTGCAGCGATTGGAACCGAGACTCACGGCGGGCCACTGATTCCAACACAGCAGGCTGGGCATGAATGTAGCAACCCCTCAGGCGAACTCTGAGCACATCGAGGACAAGACTGCTCGCCTCGGAGTTAACCAATTCGCGCGCCTCCAGCGTGCGGTGGTAAAACTGGTCTTTTCATTTCATGGTCAAAATGCGGAATTGGACGAGCGCCTAAAACGCCTCGGCTTAATCCTTAAAAGCAGCCCCAAAAGTACCTCCGCGCTGGCCCTCCTCGACGAGGTGGTGGACCACCTGATTGCGGCCGAGCTCAGTCGCAGTAAGGCGTCTTCATCTACCCCCCAGCTGGTGGAACTCCTCAGTCAACTTCAGTTTGAGGGCGAATCCGTCGCCGAAGGCCGCTCATTGCAACGACGGCTGACGGATGCCACCAAAGGCGAAGATCTCACGCGACTGTCCAGGGAAACGGCGCTCTTTATCAATCGCGAGCTAAAACTTCGCGAAGCGCGCACCGAGCAACCCAATACAAATAGTGAAGAGCCGTTAGGCCGGTTCCTGAAGTCGCTGAAGCTCGACGGCGATTTGCGCACCACGTTAGGCCATCTACGTAGCCGCGTGGAGCAAGCACGTAGTCGCAGTGTGTGGCTGGACGCGGCCGAAGAGGCCGCCGCCAGTTTGTCGTTTGCGCTGGCCAACGGGGCGGGGCGGGTGCCCGTGGAAAGCCTCGACATTGCGCGCCAGCCCTTGCTACAAGTGTTGGAAGCGGTCGCGGGCGAGGCCAATAACCACGACTTTGATCGTATCCGGTCGCGTCTGGTTAGCGTCTCAAATCCGCTGGAATTGACAATGGCGGCTGCCAGCCTCGGCGAGGCCCTCAAGGCCGAGCGCAAGGGTTTCGAAGCCGAACTGCAGAAATTGGGCGAATTTCTGCAAAAAGTCGCGCGCAGAGTTGAGGAATTCCGCACTAACCTGCACCGCAGCGGGCGCGCCCATGAAGACTCGGTTAAGCACACCGTGCTGATGCAAACTACGTTGCAGACCCATGTCGATCACATAAAAGGGCGGGTCACCGAAGAGCTTCAACTCGATCAGCTCAAAGTTTTCGTGACCGAAGAACTGGGGAAACTAGAGGACACGCTCGGAGATCACCTCAAAGCGGACAGCGGGCAGCACCAGGATGCCCATGAGCATGTGGCGGAAACCTTGCGCCGATTGTCCGAACTGGAAGCGGAGATGGCGCAACTCCGCACAGATTTCGATGAACAGCAAAGCCTGAGCCTGCTTGATCCCCTAACGGGCGTGTACAACCGGCTGGGCTACATCGAAGGGATGAATCGCGAGCACGCGCGCTGGCAGCGCGACGGCGGCGCCTTGTCATTAGCCATCTTTGATTTGGATTTATTCAAAAACATCAACGACCAGTTCGGTCATGCCACGGGCGACAAAGTGCTCACGGCAGTGGCCGCTTCGTTACGCAAGCATGTCCGCGGAGTCGACCTGCTCTGTCGTTTTGGCGGAGAAGAATTTGTGTTGATCATGCCCGAAACCGACCTTGAAGGCGCGGCGACGGTGGCAGATAAACTGCGCGGCATCATCGGCGCCAGCAAGTTTCGCTTCAAGGATGCACCGGTGCCGGTCACCGTGTCCGTTGGCGTCGCAAGTTTCCGGGCGAATGATACGGTCGATGAGACATTTGAACGCGCGGATCGCGCGCTTTATCGAGCCAAAAATTCAGGTCGCGATCGTTGTTGTATTGAAGACCTTTAATCGACCAGCGCGCCCAGGAAATTCGCGAGCAACTGGCGCGGACCTTGCTCAATATCGATAAACTCCAAGCCCAGCACCATCCTTGCCTCAGTTATCGTGCCGCTGCTGAGCGGCTCACAGTACTTGACGCGGCAGCGCGTAGAAAACCCGCGCACCGTGCCCGCCAGGGGAAACGCAATCGAAAGCTCCAGCGGTCGACTAGCCAATGGGTTAACGGGGCCGGTTCGTGGATGGATGAGGAGCGCGTAACACGGTTCGCATAGCACTTGCGCCGCTTCTAACGAGAGATTCCGCAATTCACACCTGAATGTGAGAGCCGCCGACAAGCGAATTAACGCGCTGCAGGTCGTCTCCTGGCGGGGGCTCCGGCGGCGCTCTTGCGCAAGTGAATTTGCCAACGGTGGTTGCAAATTTAAGGCGGCGGACATGGGAGTTTCTTCTTTCGCAAAGGTAACTGAGGCTTGGATTGCGTCTCCTATTGGCAGCCGCCGAGGCGGGATCCTTGGGCTGAATTATGTGAAACACGCCCGATTTTTCACAAGTCCCGTTTACGGCCTGTTACATTTATTTACCTCTCAAGAATGCTTGCGTGGTCCTGCGTTCGCCTTGGCGCGCCCTTAGTAGGCGAACTGCAGGCGCAGCTGAAACAAATCAGGATTATCTCCGTCATGCGCACCGCCACGCACACCCAGCACTGAAACATAATTCGCCATCACCCGCACGTAAGCATTTGGGTACCAGTTAACGCCTAAAGTTAAATCGTCAATTTCACCGCCCGCCACCGAACCATCGTTCAAATCGAGCGCGCTATAGCGCACCGCAAGTTCCCAAGCGCCCCAGCCACCGTAGCGCGGGTTGAAGATTTGCCGCGGCAGGACTACATCAAACACCCCTTTATCGCCCCGGTAGTTACGCGATTCACCGGTCACGAACCAACTGCCATAGACGTAGTAACCGTCAAAACTCAAATCGCCAAACCGATCACGACTAATCTCCGTACGGGTGTACTCGCCCTGCAGTGATAACGGTCCGTAAACACCCGCGATTTCTGCGGCCGCTAACCCATAGCTATCGACATTGCCGGGAATATTGCCGGTATCGACCAGCCGTCCGCTGCTTCGGCCAAAGGTTCGCCCCGCGGCAGTCAGACCAGTACTGGCGGCTAGACTGTCCGACATCAGATTGCTTTCGGACTTGGCCCGGAAGGCGACCGTTTCTTGAAACCGACCCGCTGTGCCAGCCGCTAGAGAGGTCTGCTGCGGCGCAACCCACCCACCGGAGAGACCGAAATGCAGCGCCCGATCTGCCTCGAACCAGGGCGCGAAGGTAAATCGCGCGGCGACCTCCTGGCCTTCGTCATCGTTGTTCTGCGTGGTGACCGTATCGCCAAACACCCCCAGAGAGCCGGTCCAGTTATCCCCATTGGTTGACGCCATGCCGCCCAAGCGTCGCAAGTTCACGAATGCGAAGGGCAGGGCGCGTTCAATGAATGTGGTGTATTTGCCGCTACCGACCGCCTCCAAGCCAAAAGGCACCTTGAAGTTGCCCGCCGTGATGGCGAATGGCCGCAAGCCATTCCAACGCAGGAAGGCATCGGTGACCGTGACATTGTTAGTCGTGCCACCCTGTGTGGTGCCCGCGAAATCCGCTTCGAATTTGTAGTCCCAGTCGGTAAACAGAGTGCCACCCAGTGACAGGCGCCCGCGCCGCAGTTCAGTCCCGCTCGAAAAATCCGTTTCGTCATCGCCGTAAATAGCACTGTCCATTTGGAAATACGTGCCGAGCTGCGCGGTAAAAGTTTTGTCCTGAGTCTGCAGTTTGAAGCCCTCTTTAAGCGCCGGTTTGGCTTCGGGATTGGTCATTTTCTCCTGGCCGCTCTTGATGCGGAGCGCCGCGAACTGGGCCTGCGTAATGAGTTCGTTGGCGAGCAGCACATCGAGCACATCCTGGTCGGCCTGCGGCACGATTTTGGTGAGCGCTGCCACCGGCGGCGCGACGGCTTGCGTTAGTGCCTTGAATTGCGCGTCCGTGATGAGCTGGTTGTTACGTAACACTTCGAGCAGCGCCGCGTCTGTGGCTGACGCGAGTGGCGGGGCGCTAAGCAAAAGCGCGAGCAACACCTTTGCGCGACCGACAGGGTTTCCACGGAGGATAGGTCTTGGGGTGATTTCTAAATTCATGTTAATGCCATCATATAAAATAAGTTTGCGGCGACGTGGGCGCGATTCTAGAATAGAAAAACTTTATTTCAATCCAAAATATTCATGTTGATTCTCTCCTATTTAGTCGCAGCCTCATGAAAGAGCTGGTCGACGCCGCGCAGATGGCATGGCAGCTCGTCACGCAAAGCGATGCCACGTTGATCGAAACGGTTAGCCTCTCGCTCAAAGTAAGCTTGCTCGCGGTAGCCTGCGCGACGGTGGTCGGCTTGAGCTTGGGCGCGCTGCTTGCGGTGACCCGCTTTCGGGGACGCAAACTGATCATTGTGACGGTCAACGCCCTCATGGGGTTGCCGCCAGTGGTGGTCGGGCTTTTCGTTTATTTGATGTTGTCGCGCGCGGGACCGCTGGGAAACTGGGGTCTCTTGTTCACGCCGAGCGCGATGGTGATCGCGCAGGTAATCCTGGTCACCCCGATCATCTGTGCGTTGAGTCGGCAGACCTTGGAAGATCTATGGGTTGAATACGCCGAGCAGCTGCGCTCACTGGGGGCGGACCCCGGACAAGCACTCCGCACCCTGCTGTGGGAAGGGCGTTACAGCCTCTTAACCGCGATCCTTGCAGGATTCGGGCGGGCGATTGCGGAAGTGGGGGCGGTGCTTATCGTTGGCGGTAATATTGCGCATGTCACGCGCGTGATGACCACCACCATCGCCATGGAAACCTCCCGTGGCAACCTGGCGCTCGCACTTGCACTCGGTTTCATCCTGATTCTGATCGCCATGTTGGTGAATTGCGCCGTCTTCTCTTTACGCGAGTTCAGGACACCACGTGCGGCCTGAGATGTTACTGATAACGCCGAGTGCGTCGGAAACCCTGCTGCCACTGACCTGCGTGGAGGTGGAATACCGCGTTGGCGAGATTCTTTTGTTGGATAAGATTTCATTCACTCTCCAGCCCGGAGGTCCTTCCGTGGTGTTAGGTGCCAACGGCGCCGGCAAAACCCTTCTGCTGAGAGTGTGTCATGGCTTGCTGCCCCCCACCGCCGGGCGAGTGCAGTGGGGCGGGAACTTCCACGAGCTAAAACGGCGGCAGGCGATGGTTTTTCAACGCCCCGTGCTGCTGCAGCGAAGTGTCGCGGAGAACATCGATTATGTGCTGGCAATCCACCAAGTGCCGAGTGCGCAGCGCGTGAAACGCCTGCGGTCCGTCCTTGAGTTGACCGGCTTGAGTGGCTTGGCGGGACGCGCCGCGCGGGTCCTTTCGGGTGGCGAACAACAACGCCTGGCGCTCGCCCGAGCCTGGGTTTTAGCCCCCGAAGTCTTGTTTCTCGACGAACCCACAGCGAATCTTGATCCCGCCGCGACACGCGCGGTGGAGCAATTGATTACCGATATCGCGGCGACTGGCACCAAGATCGTGTTATCAACTCATGATTTGCCGCAGGCGCAGCGGCTTGCTGCAGAAATTCTGTTTCTGCATCGCGGCCGTCTGCTCGAACACACGCCAGCCGCGACTTTTTTCGCGCGCCCGCAAAGCCCAGCGGCGAACGCTTTTGTGCGGGGCGAACTGTGGTGGTAGTGGATTTATTTTTGCTTAGGAAAGCGTGAGGAGAAATATCGTATGCGCAACTGTCTGTTCTTGGCCTTAGTCCTGCTTGGCACGCTGGCGATGACTGAATCAGCGAGGGCTGAAGATTCTTTCATTACCTTAGCCTCAACCACCTCAACCCAGGCCTCTGGTTTCTTCGAGTACTTTCTACCGCTCGCGCAAGCCAGCACCGGCATCGCTGTACGCGTGATCGCGGTTGGCACCGGACAGGCGCTCAAAATCGCTGAAAAAGGCGATGCAGACCTTTTACTGGTGCATGACAAACCAGGCGAAATGAAATTCGTAAATGCGGGCTTCGGCATCGATCGCCGTGAAGTGATGTTCAACGACTTTGTGTTCGTCGGGCCCAACACCGATCCAGCGGGAATTCGCGGGAACTCGGATGCGGCGGCGGTGTTGAAAGCTATTGGTAATCAGCGCGCGCCGTTCCTGTCGCGTGCCGATGACAGTGGCACGCATCGCGCAGAGTTACGCCTGTGGGACGCTGCCGGCATCGACGCGCGAGCCGCCTCGGGGACCTGGTACAAGGAACTTGGAGCGGGCATGGGCGCAACCCTGAACACCGCTGCCGCACTGAACAGTTACACCTTAACGGATCGCGCCACTTGGTTAACGTTCCAAAATCGTGGCGAGCTTGAACTGCTCGCGGAAGGGGATCCACGATTATTTAACCAATACAGTTTGATCCTGGTGAACCCGCGACGTCACCCGCATATCAAGGCCGCCGCGGCGCGCAAATTCATGGAGTACATGACCTCTGCCGCAGGCCAGGCAGCGATTGGGCGATATGTCGTAGCAAACACGGTGCTGTTCACACCGAACTACCAACCAGAAAATGTCACCCGCTGAGTGGAGCGCTATCCCGTCATAATTCTAACTAAGCTCAAAGCCTTCGTAGCCCTTGGCTGCGACGTCGGCAAAAATCTCCCGGTAGATGGGTACGCCACTGGCGAAGAGTAGGAAACGGCCGCGAATATTCTCAGGATTGGTGCTACCAAAGAACCAGGAGTCTTGCATCTCGTCGATCAGCAAACCCTTGGCCGACTGGTAACAGCGCTCAGTCCACGCCTCCTCTGCTTCGGCGGTGGTCTTCATCGTGTTGAAGCCATGCTCACGCATGTAACGAATGCAGCCGACGATCCACTCGACATTGCTCTCTGCGCAGCGCGTGATATTGCAGAACAGTGCGGGATTATGCGGCCCCATCACGGCGAAGAAGTTGGGGAAGCCCGAAAACTGCACGCCAAGATTCGTTTTCGGCCCATCGGACCAGTGCGCCTGCAGCGACACCCCCTGTTCACCGCGGATATCGATCCTCATGAGTTCGCCAGTGATGCTGTGAAAGCCGGTGGCATAGATAATCACGTCGAGCGCGTGCTTCGCGTCCCCGGTTTCGATGCCGGACGGCGTAATCTGCGTGATCGGGGTGGCGCGTAAATCAACCAGCGAGACATTGGCGCGGTTGAACATCTCGTAGTAATCCTTCTCGCCAGGACACCGCTTGGTGCCGAAGGTGTGACTCTTCGGGATCAGCTTCTCGGCCGTCGCCGGATCCTTGACCCTGGCGCGGATTTTCGCAGCGAGGAATTCGGCGACTTCATCGGCCACCAGTTTGGAAGTAAACGAGTCGCTGTAGTTTCCGAGCCATAAGGCGAACCCGCCCCGGTCATAGAGTTCCTGGTAGTGCGCTAGTCGTTCTACTTTCGGCACATCAACCCCGGGACGCGGGTCCATATCGTGAATAAAGCCGGCCCAGGTGCGTTTGCACAGCGCAAATATCTCGTGCGCCTTGGCCTTGAATTCTTGCTGTTCTTCCGCCGTGATTGGACGGTTGCGCAGTGGCGTGCACCAATTGGCGGTGCGCTGGAATACCGTCAGGTGGCTGGCTTCGGGCGCGAGGGATTGAATGATTTGCACCGCCGTTGGTCCACTACCGATAACACCCACGCGCTTACCGCGGAAATCGATCGGTTCCTTTGGCCAACGCGCGCTGTGCAGTGACGTTCCGGCGAAATCTTTAACTCCCGGGTAATCGGGAAACTGGTGCGCCGACAACAGGCCAGTCGCGGCGATCACGAAGCGCGCGCGCGCGCGTATCCCGGTTTGGGTTTCAATTTCCCACAGCTTTTCCGCGTCATCGTAAATCACGGTAGCAATGCGGGCATTCAATTCGATGTCGCGTTTCAGATCGAATTTATCGGCGACAAAGTGCAGATAACGCTCGATTTCAGGTTGCCCGGAAAAGTGCTCGGTCCATTCCCATTCGTCGATCACCTCCTGCGAGAACGAGTACTGGTAGGAATAACTTTCCGAGTCGAAACGGGCGCCGGGGTAGCGATTCCAATACCAGGTGCCGCCGATGCCGGTCCCGGCCTCGAATACCCGCGCCGAAAGGCCGAGCTCGCGAAGCTTGTAGAGGGTGTAAAGTCCGGAGACCCCGGCACCAATGACAATGACATCGAATTTCTGGTCCATTGATACCCTCTCCACAAACATTGATCTGAAACGGTGATGGCGCGCCCGGCGGGATTCGAACCCACGACCTCAGGCTTCGGAGGCCTGCACTCTATCCAGCTGAGCTACGGGCGCGTAGCGGCAACCCAGATTCTAGCCAAAAGCGGCGCGCACGCCTATCGGCCGGCGGGTTCAGGTGGTCAAACGACGGTAGATATCGGCCACTTTGTAGGGCAGTTTCTGCACTTCATCCACCACTGTGAAGTTCGACGGTCCATACATTTGCGGCAAATAGGCCGCTGCTTCCTTATCGATCGTGATGCAGAACGGGTGGATGCCGCTGCG
>JANOVQ010000048.1:0-3343 GCA_031417495.1 Pseudomonadota bacterium
AGGCAAGCAGGGCCGGTTCCGTCAGAATTTATTGGGCAAGCGTGTCGACTATTCCGGCCGTTCGGTCATCGTGGTGGGGCCGACCCTCAAACTCCACCAGTGCGGACTGCCGAAGAAAATGGCACTTGAGCTCTTTAAGCCCTTTATCTTCAGCAAACTGGAGCGTCGCGGCATGGCGACTACCATCAAAGCTGCTAAGAAGCTTGTCGAGCGCGAAGGCCCGGAGGTCTGGGATATTTTGGAAGAGGTGATTCGCGAGCACCCGGTGATGTTGAATCGTGCACCGACTCTGCATCGTCTAGGTATTCAAGCGTTTGAGCCCGTGTTGATCGAAGGCAAGGCGATCCAGCTGCATCCCCTGGTGTGTACTGCGTTCAACGCCGATTTCGACGGTGATCAAATGGCGGTGCATGTTCCGCTCTCGATCGAAGCGCAACTTGAAGCGCGCAGCCTGATGATGTCGACCAACAACATCCTCTCACCGGCCAATGGAGATCCCATTATTGTGCCGACGCAGGACGTTGTGCTTGGCCTCTACTACATGACTCGCGAGTCGGTAAGCGCGAAAGGGACCGGCATGATTTTCGCGGACATTGCGGAAGTCCATCGCGCTCACGAAACTGGCGCTGCCGCCTTGCACGCGCGCTGCAAAGTGCGTCTGACCGAAGTGCTGTTTGATGAACAGAAGAAGGAATACACCAAAACGAGCCTGGTCGAAACCACGGTCGGGCGCGCTTTGTTATCGACTGTGCTGCCGAATGGGCTGCCGTTCGAAATGGTCAATCGGACGCTCGATAAGCGCTCGATTTCACGGTTGTTCGATCGCTGCTATCGCGATGTGGGCCTGAAAGATACGGTCATTTTTGCCGACCGTCTGATGTATACGGGCTTCCATCAAGCGACACGTTCGGGGGTGTCTATCGGCGTGGACGACATGGTCGTGCCCGATGAGAAGAGCGCGATTATCAAGCTGGCCGAAGAAGGTGTGAAGGAAATCGAAGAGCAGTACGCGTCTGGACTCGTCACCACGGGTGAGCGCTACAACAAGGTGGTCGATATCTGGTCGCACACCAATGACCAAGTCGCGAAGGCGATGATGGACAAATTGGGTTCTGAAATCGTCACCGACACCACGGGCAAGCAAGTCAAGCAGGCCTCGTTTAATTCGATTTACATGATGGCGGATTCAGGCGCGCGCGGTTCGGCGGCGCAGATACGACAGCTGGCGGGGATGCGTGGCCTGATGGCCAAGCCCGACGGCTCCATCATCGAGACCCCCATCACTGCCAATTTCCGCGAAGGCCTGGACGTCTTGCAGTACTTTATTTCCACCCACGGCGCCCGTAAGGGTCTGGCGGATACCGCACTGAAAACCGCCAATTCGGGTTACCTGACCCGCCGATTGGTCGATGTGGCGCAAGATTTGGTAGTGACTGAGACGAATTGTGGAACCGAAGCGGGCATCACTATGGCACCCATGGTTGAAGGCGGCGACGTGGTCGAGCCGTTGCGTGACCGAGTGCTTGGGCGGGTAGTTGCGGTCAACGTGTGCCGCCCCGGAACCTCCGACGTGGTAGCGCCGGCCGGTACCCTGTTAGACGAAAAATGGGTGCAGATTCTGGATGATTTCGGCATCGACGAAGTGTTGGTGCGCTCGCCGATCACCTGTGAGACCCGCTACGGCGTGTGTGCCGAGTGTTATGGGCGCGATCTGGCCCGTGGCCACTTGGTCAATGTGGGTGAGGCGGTCGGTGTCATCGCCGCCCAGTCGATTGGCGAGCCCGGCACGCAGCTCACCATGCGGACCTTCCATATCGGCGGTGCGGCCTCGCGCGCGGCAGCCATCAGCAGCATCGAAGTCAAATTCGGTGGCACGGTGCGCTTGCAGAACATGAAGGTCTTGCGCCATGAAAATGGCACTTTCATTTCGGTTTCGCGTTCGGGTGAATTGATCGTCATGGACGAAATCGGTCGCGAGCGTGAACGTTATAAAGTCCCCTACGGTGCCACCATGACGGCAGGTGAGGGTGCCAGTGTGAAGTCCGGGCAGAACATCGCCAATTGGGATCCCCACACCCACCCGATCGTGACCGAGGTCAATGGCACGGCGCGGTTCAAGGATGTGGTCGAAGGGGTCACGGTCGCACGTCAGCTGGACGATATCACCGGCCTTTCGAGCATGGTCGTGACGGATCCGAAACAGCGCGGCTCGTCGGCCAAAGATCTGCGCCCGATGGTGCAATTGGTCGACCAGAACGGCAAAGAGATCAAGATCCCCGGGACGGAAATTCCGGCGGCCTACTTCCTACCGCCCAATGCGATCATCACGGTCGAAGACGGTGGTCTGACCAAGGTCGGTGACATCATCGCGCGTATTCCGCAGGAATCTTCCAAAACCCGTGACATCACGGGCGGGTTGCCGCGGGTAGCCGATCTCTTCGAAGCCCGTAAGCCCAAAGAGCCGGCGATCCTCGCGGAAACGAGCGGTACAGTGTCCTTCGGTAAGGATACGAAGGGTAAACAACGGCTCATCGTGCGGCAGGAAGACGGCGAAGAACTCGAAACGCTAATTCCGAAATGGCGCCATGTCACGGTGTTCGAGGGTGAACATGTAGAAAAGGGCGACGTGATTTGCGACGGTGCCGCGGACTCGCATGACATTCTTCGTCTGAAGGGCGTGCCGGACCTTACGCGCTATATGGTGAACGAAGTGCAGGAGGTCTATCGCCTGCAGGGCGTGAAAATTAATGACAAGCACATTGAAACCATCGTGCGCCAGATGCTCCGCAAGATTGAGATTGTCGAAGCGGGCGATACGCGCTATCTGGCAGGTGAGCAAATCGAGAAGGAGCGATTGCTGGAAGAAAACGACAAAATGACCGCCGAAGGCAAAAAACTTGCGACTCACCAGCAGCTGTTATTGGGGATCACCAAGGCTTCGTTGGCGACCGAGTCCTGGCTGTCGGCTGCGTCCTTCCAGGAGACCACCCGAGTTCTGACCGATGCGGCGATCCACGCCAAGTCGGACACGCTGCTCGGTCTCAAGGAGAATGTCATCCTCGGAAAGCTCATCCCGGCGGGTACCGGTCTTCCGCGCTACCGCAACGTCAAGGTGGAGCCGACCGAAGAGGCCAAGGCGGCGATGTACGCCATGCCGAACTTCGAGCAGTTCGACTACCCGGCCTTCGGTCCGGGCACCGGCGAGGCGATCCGTCTGGACGACGCGAGTCTCGGTTTCGACCGCGACTGATCGCACGGCACTGCAGGCAACATCGGACGGGGCGGACCTTCGGGTCCGCCCCGTTTCGTCGGCCTGGACGGGTGGGCCGGCGCGACGAGAGCC
>JANOVQ010000049.1:0-3604 GCA_031417495.1 Pseudomonadota bacterium
TATTGCCGGAAATTTGCTATTGCGCTCGCTACCCCGCGGACAGTCAGAACGGGACGTGAGAATTTTCGCTCGAAGCGCGAGTCCAGACTCCATGTCTTAGCGCAAGCCCGCAACCTCAGTTTCGGATTGAATTTAGTTTAATTTTTCAGTAGCGCTAAACATCCCCGCGTGAGCTTGCGAACGAGGGACACAAAGGCCGCCGTGGCACTCAATCCGCGCTGCCTCAGTAGGTGCGAGATAATACAGCTCCCATAATGGGCTACGTCGAGCCTATATGGGCGCGCTAAAACAATAGTTATCAAGTCCAGAAGGATGACCACCCGTTTCGACGAAATCGAGCGTTGCATCCGTTGAAATCGAAGGGCGTGCGCGGAACTGATTGCGGTTAGCGACGGCCGATTAGCCCGGAATTTCACGGGTCCCTCGCCCTAAGGCGTTTTTCTACCAGGAGATATCGAGCATTTAGCCTGCCAGACGCGCGCGACACCGTACCGAGTGTCAGGGCAGCCTGAAGGGCGTCAGCTTTTTCGGTTTTGAGCGTCGGTGTTGCCGCCGACGCAGAATTGAGCCACTTTCGAGGCTTCGTCCGACCTCCCATTGATCCAGCGTAGCAAGCTCATAAGCGGCGACGTCGCTAGAGATTGGGCCGCTATTAGTGGCTCAGTGTGGCGTCGGCACCATGGCTCAAATTGAGATCGGCGCTAACACAAGCAGAAGTACACCAGTTCCACAACGACATAGCGCTGGTCGCCAACGACGCGAATCGAGCACGAATTTCGCGTCCGTTGTTTAGGTTCTTCGGAGTCTGTCGCGTAATCGGCCATTCATTGTTCACCTGTCTGCTCCGCCTTAGTCGACGTTTAGTTGGCCCAGTTGCTCCCGAGATCGAAACACTTGCCAGAGCGCCGCGTACGGCTTAGCGTGATGTCATAAGTGAATTGTCGACGTTGGTTGGGTTCGGCGTCGTTATGCAACGCCGCTCGTGCCACGGGACCAATGGGGGTGGAAGGTGACAATGGGGACTTCGAAAGAGACTAACGAACGCTGGCTCGCGCGTTTGCTCGGCGGCGACTTCTTATTGTGGTCGCCAAACATTCAAGCTGAAGGCTTTCTGCATTGGGACCGCATTTTCGCCACGCGCACCGTGCGGCGCGGCGCGCGGGTGCACGACTTGCCGGCCAGTGGCCGCGCGCTCGATGTGCTTTTTCAGGATCAAGGGCGTGACTGTAATACCGATGATCTAATGCGCGACGAGCATCTGAGTGGGCTTTTGGTTCTACAGCATGGCAAGGTGCTGCTCGAACGCTACGCACTTGGACTTACGCCCGCGCACCGCTGGCAATCCTCGTCGATGGTCAAGTCCATTGCTTCGACCTTGATCGGCGCCGCACTGCATGACGGACTGATCGCGAGCCTCGACGATCCAATGACCAAATATCTGTCGGATTTTGCCGGTACTGCCTACGAGGGCGTCAGCATCAAACACCTGCTCAATATGACCTCCGGCATTAACTGGACCGAGGACTACGAAGACCTGCTAGCAGATGTCGCGGAGCATTACATCAAGCCGATCGCCGAGCGCCGGCACGGTTGCATCGCCGCCTATCTCAAAACCTTGCAGCGCATCGATCCGCCCGGCACTCAGTTTTATTACAACACCGGCGATACCTTCCTGCTCAGCTTGATCTTGTCACGGGTCACGGGCAAGACCGTTGCCGATTACTGCGCCGCGAAAATTTGGGGCCCGGCCGGCATGGAGCTGGACGGCTATTTCATGCTCGAGTCTGACAATGGCGACGAGATCACTGGTAGTTGCTGTGGCGCCTCGCTGCGTGACTATGGCCGATTTGGTCAGTTGATGTTGAACGACGGTGTCACGCCGGACGGCGTCCGCATATTGCCACGAGGTTGGACGGCCGAAGCCACCGCCCCGTCCGCGCCGAATTTCCACAAGGACATCGGCAGCCGACCGCGCCTCGATACCTCGGCATTCACCGGCTATGGTTATCTATGGTGGGTACATCACCCGGGCACTTTCATGGCACTCGGTGCCTACGGTCAGTGGATCCATGTCGAGCCAGCACACGGACTGGTGTTTGTTATGGTCGGCGCCATGCCGCGGGAGATGTTCATGCGTGCCGATGAGCCCGCAAGCAAAGAGAAAGGCTCGCAGCACGGTGGCCCGAGGCGCTTCGCATTTATCCAGGCGGTATGCAGAGAACTGGGCTAGCACGGCTGCCAACGAGGGCTAACTTTTTTCCGGGGGGAATTTCCGTCATCGACCCGAGGCAGCCCCACGACCTCGGCTTCAAATTTTCCTGATATTGGACCTTTCCGAGCGGCTTCAAGGTACTCGCCGACCTTGGTCACGTCCAATCTCCCGTTCGATGAATGGACCAGTGTGCTCGGCTCTGAGCGCTTAACGGGCGCGCTACTCGACCGGCTCACGCATCACGTCCACATCCTGGAAATGAACGGTGATTCGTATCGGCTTGCCACCAGCAAGCAGCGACGAAGAAGAAGAAGACCGGCATCAGCAACCACGTTCTAACGAAAGGAGCCGCCGCGACCTAATCCCCGGCGCTAAACACTAACAACCAAGGGGCAGATGCCTCTTTTTATTGACCCGGTTGGTACACTTTTAACGCGCCATTCGGTACCAAATTAACCTGCGATTGACAATCGCCATGTCATCGAGCATGCGTTGACGTAACGGGCTGGTGGGCTTGAGTGTAGGAATCATGCTGCTGCTCCTGTGTTGGGCAATGGTTGTTGAGCACCATCACCTCAACACAGGACAGGGCCATCTTGAAAACAACCGCAGAAACGTGCGACGTCGGCAACGACCTCGCTACAGGTTACCGCGCGAACGGATTAATGCCATGGCCGGACCCGGACTGACGCCCGCCCATTCCTCGGAATTTCCGCCGGTGTTTGCAGCTTATGGTGAACCTCACAAACTGCAGGATGGCACATGCGTCATGCCATCCTGGCATGACGTTCTCAGACGGCGGCTTGCGCAGCCATGGCTGCCGCCCGTTCCGCCATCTCCCGCCATTGTTCCCGATGTAAGGTATGTCCCATCTTAGGGTCGAGCCAGAGTTGAGCCCCAGGAATACGGGTGACGATAGACTTCCCGTGTTCGCCTGGCAAACACTCGTCTTGTTCTCCGTGAATCACTAATGTAGGACAGCGAATGCCAACCTGCGCTTCCCATAGGCTGGGAGTTTTGATAATGGCCAACATTTGTCGCGCAATACCTTCCGGGCGGTACGCCCGATCGTAGGCAAATGTGACCCGCTGTTTGACCCATTCTTCCTCGAACGGATAGCCATTCCCCCATAACCAGCGCCAGACCTCGGTGCCGTAGGGCACGGCTTCGGTATGGTCGCGCCGCTGGCTCATGGCGGCGAGTTTTTCAACCACAGAGGAAGCGATCTGCGGACCGTCCTCTCCTGCGAGTGCCCCGCTGCCACTCATGACAATCTGCAGCGAGGCAACGCGATCCGGATGACGGAGGGCCATCCATCGAACAATCCACCCTCCCATGGAGGCACCCATGACATGGGCCTGTTTAATACCCACGGCATCGAGCACGGCGGCA
>JANOVQ010000050.1:0-7470 GCA_031417495.1 Pseudomonadota bacterium
CTTGCCCGCCGCTTCCGCGAGCTCACCGAGAAAGCCCAGGTTCATCCATAGGCCCTGGGTGTGTGCCACGCCGCGCATCCAGCCAAAGGGCGGTGGGGTATCGATGCTGCTGTATTCGCAACGCACGTTCTCGATCGCGAACGGAATGCGTGACATCCCATAGGGCTGCATGGGCGAGCGACCGAAGGCGACATGGCTGTGCCAGGCACTGACCTTTCCCTGATCATCGAGCGCACCCTTGAAGCGCGCCGCCGCGACCGGCGCGTAATAGCCGCGGGCCATGCATTCCTCGCGTGAGGCGATCAGCTTGATCGGTACGCCCGGCATGGCGTTCGCGACCTGCACCGCCTGACTGACATAGTCGTTGGACAGGCGCCGGCCGAAACCACCACCGCACAAGGTGAGATGCAGCTTGATATCTTTCAGCGGCCGCTGCGCCGCGTAGGCCGCGATGCGCAAGGCTTCATCGGCGTACTGCGTGGGTGCCCAGGCTTCGACACCGGTTGCGGTCACTAGCGCCGTACAGTTCATCGGTTCGAGCGGCGCGTGTTCGAGATAGGGATAACGATATTCGGCGTCGAGGATTTTGGCGGCGTGCGTGAACGCGCCATCGACATCGCCTTCGGCACGCGTAATCTGACCCGACCGCGCGAGTGCGTCGTCCAGCGCGAGCGCGATGGCGGCGCTGTCCACCGCGCCATGTGGGCCGTCGTCCCACACAATAGGCAGCGCATCGAGCGCCTGCTGGGCCAGCCACCAACTGTCGGCAACCACTGCTACCGCGTCGTCCATCTGCCAGTCGATGATGTCCCACAACGTATCGGGCACGGTGTAGCCCGCCGGCCCGGCCTTGATCGCGACCACTTTGCGTACGCCCGGTCGCTGTGCCACTGCCGTTGCATCGAAGGATCGCAGGCGGCCGCCGAACACCGGTGACTGTCGCACGGCCGCATACTTCATGCCCGGCACTTGCACATCGATGCCGTATTGCGCTTGGCCAGTCGACTTGGCGCGCGCATCCAGGCGCGGCACGGGCTGTCCGATCAGTTTCCAAGCAGTGTTTGCTTTGAGCGTGATACTCGCCGCGAGAGGTATCGGCAAGGCCGCCGCCGCGCTCGCCACTTCGCCGAAGCGCAGACTGCGGCTGCTGGCACGGTGGTGAATACGGCGCGCGCTGATCTGGAGGCTGTCGGCGTTGACACCGAGTCGAGTGGCGGCGGCGTCGAGCAGCATGTGCTTGATCTGCGCGCCGGCGAGGCGCATTGGTTCGAACAATCGATCCGAGGACCAACTGTTCAAGGTGGCGGTGTGCACATAGACGTTGTGACGCACGCGATTGGTCTGGGCGTCGAAGTATTCGGTCTCGAACTCGCCCCAGGCGAGATCCATTTCCTCGGCCAGCAATTGCGCGAGGCTGGTGGTCACGCCCTGACCGAGTTCGGTCTGCGGAATGCGCAAGACCACGCGGTCGTCAGCGTGGATCGCAACCCAGGAGGTCACTTCGACCGGGCCTGACTGGTCGTCGCCAGAGGCTAGCGCAGCTAGCGGGCACGCGAAGCCGAAACCCGCCGCGCCGGTGCCGAACAAGGCGGCCTTGAGCAGGCCGCGGCGTGTCATCAGCGCGCCTGTGCTCATGACGATGCCTCCCCGCGCATGAGTGCAGCGGCTTGCATGATCGCGGCGCTGATGCGTGCGTAGGTACCGCAGCGACACAGATTGGTAATTGCCTGACGAACCTCGGACTCGCTGGGCGCCGGGTTGCGTGTGAGGAGGGCGGCAGCGGCCATGAGCATCCCGGACTGACAGTAGCCGCATTGCGGCACGTCCAGCGCCACCCAGGCCTGTTGCAACGGATGCGTGCTGTCGGCGCTCAAGCCTTCGATGGTGACAATGTCCTTACCGGCTGCCTTGCCGAGTGGAAGCTGACAAGCGCGCATCGCCGCGCCCTCGCAGTGCACCGTACAGGCGCCGCAGGCACCGATGCCACAGCCATACTTGGTCCCGGTCATTCCGAGTTGTTCACGCAGCACCCACAACAGCGGCATGTCCTGCGGCGCATCAATGCTGACGCCCTTGCCATTAACTCGGAAGGAGGTGCTCATGGTGCTTACCTCACGCGACCAGAACGCCGTCTTTCACCACTGCCCGCGCATCGAGCTTTACGGTGCAGGCGCGCAGCGGGATATCAATATGACAGGCGGTGTTGCGCAGGCCGCCGACTTCAGTGTTGGGACCTAACGAGAAAAGGAAATTGCCGGCAAAGGCGCGCGCCTCCATGGCAATGGTCTGTTCGCGATCATAGAGGCTCAAGGTCGACCACTTGGCGCGTTGCTGCAAGCCCCAGCCGATGTGTGACAGCGCATAGCCTTCCTGATCCTGAAAGCTTTCCAGATACTCACGAAATAGCTCGGCTTCAAGACCGCCGGCGATGTCGCTGACATAGCCATGCCTGATAGTCAGCGTGACAGGCTCCGACAGGTAACGTTTCTGCGGCAGCAGAATGTCGCCGCGATCGATCACGATGCGGCCTTCGGAGCAGCCTTCGTTTGGCCAGGTAAAGAGAAAGCCGCTCGGCCAGTGATCCCAGCGGCCGGGCTCGTCGACGAAGCCGTATTCTTTGATCACGGGGTATTGACCGAGTTGAAATAGCACATCGGTGCCGGCTGCGGAGGTCACGTGCATAACGCGCGCACCAGACAGATGCACGGCCGCGGCGTTGACGCGGCTGCGATCCTCTGTCGTCGGTAACAGACGCACGAGCACTTCCGGTGGTTCGACCGCGAGCAGGATGCGCGTGCCCGCTTCGAGAATCTGCCGCTGCTCAGGTGAGAACAGCAACAGCATGAGGTCAATGACAAGATCGCTCGCCAAGCAAGCGGCGATAGCGGCGCGATTGCCGCTCAGCGGCGTCGTGCCGAGATAGGCCAGGGCGTCGCGGCTTAAGGATTTTTCCGCGTTGCGCGGTTCGAGATTGAGACGGGTCGGCACCGCACCCAACGCACGTACCGCGGCGATCGCAGCTGCCAGTGTCTGCGGATGGGTGTGACTGCCGGTCAACACCGTGACATTGTCGCCGCGCTGCAAACGACTCAAGTCCAACACGGTCTTCCACGCTTCGAGCAGGTCGTGATCGCTGACGGGCATGGCATTTCCTCGCGCAAGGGTGGGGAGCGACGCGTCGCGGCCATAGCAGGATACCTCAACGATCCCTGGGGCAGAATCGCCCCGCCCGCGACGTCGGCGATTGCGACCCACGCCTGTCCACCTTGCGACGCACCATCCCAACTGCGCGGCACGCCACTTGTAGGCCTCGCGCGGAATCTGAATAATCCAACCATCGCTGGCGCGCGCCAGCCATGCTGGAGAATCTCCGATGAAAATCGCCTGCTTCCACCTGATGCCGTATCGCGATCTCGAGCCCGACTTCGAGAAGAAATACAAATCGTCCTGGTTCTCGCTGCCCTTCGACGCCGTCGCCGATCGGCACAAAGTCGCCCAGTACTACAACTGGACGCTCGACGAACTCGAATTCGCGGCAAAATCCGGTTTCGACGGCGTGTGTACCAACGAACACCACCAGAATGCCTACGGCTTCATGGTGAATCCGAACATGATGGGCGCGGTACTCGCGCGCGCCACGCGCAATACCAAGACCGCAATCATCCAGATGGGCGAGACTGCGGTGTTCCTGAATCCGCCGATTCGCGTCGCCGAAGAATACGCCATGCTCGATTCGATCGCCGAAGGCCGGCTGGTCGCGGGCTTTCCGGTCGGCCTCGGCGGCGACTTCGCATACAGCTACGGCATGGCCCCGATTGAACAGCGCGCGCGCTACACCGAGGCCCACGATCTCATCAAGCGCGCATGGACCTCCTCCGAACAGTTCGCGTTCAACGGCAAGTTCTATCAGCTGCCGATGGTCAACATTTGGCCGAAGCCGGTCCAGCGTCCGCATCCGCCGATCTGGGTTCCGGGCAATGCGAGCCCGAGCACCTGGGATTTCGTGACGAAGAACGACTACTCCTACTGCTACCTCACGTACTTCGGCGCCAAGGGCGCGGAGCACATGGTCAACGGCTACTGGGAGAAGGTCGAGCAGGCCGGCCGCGATCGCAATCCGTATCGCATGGGCTTCCTGATCCCGGTGGGGGTGTCCGATACCGACGAGAAGGCCGCTCAGGAGTACGGCCCAGCCGCCGAATATTTCTATCACAAGGGTCTGCATCTGCCTGAACAGCTGCTGCTGCCGCCCGGCCACATGACGCACGCGAGTTTGACGCACCTGCTGACCAAGCGACCCTTTCCGCCCTACGCAGAGCTGAAGAAGATGAAGTACCCGACCTTCAACGAGCGGGACTTCGTGGTCTGCGGTTCGGCGAAAACTGTCACCGAGCGCCTGATCCACATCGTCAAGACTTTGCGGGTCGGCCATCTGATGATTCTGCCGCAGTTCGGTTCGCTCTCGCACCCGAAGACGATGGAGAACATCGAACGCATTGCGAAGAGCGTGCTGCCGCACCTGCGGCCGATCTGGGAGAACGAAGGCTGGGAAGATCGCTGGTGGCCGGAGGCCTGCAAAATCGAACAACGCGCTGCCGCCTGAACCCCTGCGGAGAATCACGCATGAAGAAACCACGCAAGAAAATCGTGCCCGTCCTGGGCGGCGAACTCGAAATGACGGTCAACATCGCGGGCCAGGGCAAGCCTGTGTTGTATCTGCACGCGGCCGGCGGCTACTACTGGGATGACTTCCTCGAGACCTTGTCTGATCACTACAAGGTCTATGTACCGCATTTTCCCGGCACCGCGCCGGGTCGCCCCAACGACATCGACAAGCTCGATAATCTGTGGGACGCGGTCGTCGCCTACGATGACCTGCTGGATGCTCTCGGCCTCAAAAAAATCAAGCTGATTGGTCATTCTTTCGGCGGCATGCTGGCGGCCGAACTGGCGGCTCAGCGGCCGAAGGCGGTCGAGAAGCTGGTGTTGATGGCGCCGATCGGACTGTGGCGCGAAGACGCGCCATACACCTGCGCCAACTGGTGCGCGTTGGGCATGGACGAGATTCTCGACGTCCTGTTCTATGACCAGAAAAACCCACGGGTGGTGCGCCGCATGACGCCGCCGAGCGGCAAGGACGCGGAAGCGCTGTGGACGGTGAATTTCATCTGGACACTTGGCTGCACCGCCAAGGTGATCTGGCCGATTCCTGATAAGGGTCTGCGCAAGCGGATTCATCGGATCAACGCGCCGACGCTCGTGGTGTGGGGCGAGAATGATCGCCTGATTCCGCCGGTCTATGCCGCCGAGTTCCAGCGCGCGATCCCGAACTCGGAAGTGCTGATGCTCGCGGAGTGCGGCCACGAGCCACCACTCGAACAATGCGCGACGCTGTTGAGTCGCGTGCGCACTTTCTTCGACGCTTAAGCGACTGTCCCCTGCCGGGTATCCAGCCGGCGCTAGCGCCGAATTCCGCGCTCAAGTCGAAGCGCCGGCGCCGCAGTGGCCGGCGCATTAACCTCGCGTGGATCAATCTTCCCGAAAGGCAAACTTCGGATCCGCTGCCCGCACATAGGCCGGATCCAGACCGAGTTCCTTGCGTACGATATTTGTGCCAAGCACCAGCGCGATGCATTTGTATTGTGCGATACGCCGCGACAGCCCTTCACGGCCGAAGCCGCAATCGGCGGAAACGATCAAGCGTTCCGGCGGAACATGCTCGAGTGCCTTGCGAATGATCGAGGCGACCAGCTGCGGCGATTCGACGGTCGTACGCGTGTGATCGACCACGCCGATGGCAATTTTTTTGCGGGTCTTCACGTGTTTAAGGAGTTTTAGATCACGGCCCTCATTACTCGCGCATTCGAGCCCGAGGACATCGGCGTTCAACGCGAGGAGATAGGGCAGTGAGCGTTCATAGGAAGGGCGTTCCCAATAAAAGCTCTGCTGATTTGGATTCCCCCAGCAAGTGTGGGCCCAGACCTCTGTTTTGACGCCTTCGATCTCGCGATTGAAAGCTTTGGTGTAGAACTCGAGGGCCTTTTCAGTGGCCGGTGGGTGCGTGCAACAAGCGAAATGATGCGGCGGTTCCTCCATCTGGATCACGGGACAACCCGCCGCTGCCAGTTCCTTGAGTTCTTCGTTCTGGGCGCAGGCGATATCCCAAATCATCTCCTCATCGTTTTTATAGTGCTCATTCCACAGCATCATCGGTAAGCAAGTCGCGCTGATCGTGCCGAACTTAAGCGGCTTGGGGGTCATTTTTTGTGCGGTCTTCCAGATCGCGGTGAAATGCAATGGCCCGCGCGTAATCTTGCCAGTGACGGCAGGTGGGTGGTAGGCCTCTTGGACTTCATACAGGATATGGCCGGGTTTGAATTCTGCGTAGTCGAGGAAATGCGATTTGTCGCGAAAGCCGCTGATCCCGTTCAACCGCTCAATGGTATAGAAAAACCACGAACGGCCACCTACTTCAAGATCAAAACGGGTATCGCCATCGGTCAGAATGTCGAGCCCCGCCCGTTCCTGTTCGTTAACGCAGGCGGCCACCGAATCGAGGTATTGCTCGCGATATTGGGAATCACCCATCGCAACTTTGAATGGTCGACCCCGTAGGCTCTGATTGAACCATGACGGTTTGGGAAATGAGCCAACCATCGCGGTTGGCAGCAGCTTTCCTTTGGTTGCCTTATACATTACGCGTCCTCCTCAGGTGTGGCATGAGTCAGAATCGATACAATCTCATCATACCGGCAAGTGTTTTCTGCACGCGAGGGCATTCCGCATCGCGGGCGATCGCATGATTGGTGCGCGGAGCGCGTGATGATGCATACTCGGATCTAAAGGCAGCGGCGCGACTGGGTGCGCTGCGAACTCCTGTGCTGTATTTGGAAAAGAGATGAAAACCTATGACTGCACGCACCTTGCGCGGAAAGACCGCGATCACCGGTATCGGTGAGACGACCTACTACAAACACGGGCAGTCACCGGACAGCGAGTTCAAGCTGGCGTTGCAGGCAGTCGTGAATGCCTGCGCGGATGCCGGGATCAACCCGCACGAAATTGACGGCTTCGCCTCGTATGGCAATGATCGCTCGGAGGCCGGGCGCCTCGCGGCAGCGCTCGGCATCAAGGAACTGCGCTTTTCGAATATGTTCTGGGGCGGTGGGGGCGGTGGCGTGTGCGGGGCCATCGGCAACGCGGCGGCCGCGGTCGCGACTGGCATGGCGGATTGCGTGGTGGCCTTTCGCTCGCTGGCACAGGGCCAATATCAGCGCTATGGCCGCAGTGCGGGGGCGTCAATCGCCGCCGGTGACGATGCTTTCCTGTTCCCTTATGGCGTGATCTCGCCGGCCCAGCGCTTCGCGATGAAGGTCACGCGCTTCATGCATGATCACGGGATTAAGCAAGAAGCCCTGCGCGCAATTTCACTCGCCTGTTATCACCACGCGCAGACGAACCCCAATGCAG